>JAAYAE010000356.1 GCA_012719555.1 Acholeplasmataceae bacterium
AGTTGGTGCTAACGGCGAAGGAAAATCAACATTTTTAAATATCGTTACAGGCAAAGTATTGCCCGATGAAGGCAGCGTAGAATGGCCGGGTAAAGTTACCATAGGCTATCTTGACCAGCAAAGTTCTTTGACTGCAGGAAAGACTATACGCGAAGTCCTACGTTTGGCTTTTGATAGAATGTATGAAGCCGAAGCCCAGGTTTTGGAATACTATGACAAAATGGGAGACGCCAGCCCGGAAGAATTAGAAAAAATGATGACTGCTGTAGGCGAAATACAATCCGACCTTGAGCACAGTGGCTTCTATTCTCTTGACACAAAAATTGAGGAAGTAGCTAATGGTCTTGGGTTAGGTGATATTGGACTGGACAGAGACGTAGCTGATCTTTCCGGCGGTCAACGCAGTAAAGTGCTTTTGACAAAGTTGCTTTTAGAAAATACAAATATTCTGTTATTGGATGAACCAACTAACTATTTAGATGAAAACCATATTCAATGGTTAACTAAGTTCTTGCAGGAATACGAAAATGCTTTTATTCTGATTTCTCATGATACCACTTTTTTAAATAATGTGGTAAATGTAGTCTATCATTTAGAGAACTGTGAATTCACACGCTATACCGGTAACTATGATAAATTTTTAGAACTATCTGCTATTCGTAAATCGCAACAAAATAATGCTTATGAAAAACAACAACAAGAAGTAGCACAATTAGAAGATTTTATTGCCCGTAACAAAGCTCGAATTTCTACTACCGGCAGAGCAAAAAGCCGGCAAAAGAAATTAGAAAAAATTGATTTAATTGAAAAGCCCAAAGAGAAAATTAAGCCGCATTTTCAATTTCGAGAGGCCCGCACTCCCAGTCGTTTTATTGTGGAGGCCAAGGATGTTGTTTTAGGCTATGATTCTCCCTTAACCCGCCCAGTTTCTTTTAATTTAGAGCGAGGTCAAAAAATAGCCATTAAAGGCGTTAACGGCTTAGGAAAAACGACCTTACTAAAAACTATTTTAGGCAAAATTAAGCCAATTTCCGGAGAAATACATTTAGGCGAATTTCTTGATCCCGGTTATTTTGAGCAAGAAGAGCGGGAACGAAATGAAAATACAGCACTAGAAGAAGTATGGAATACTTATCCCGGCCTTAGCAACTCTGAAGTACGCGGAGCTTTGGCTGCCTGCGGTTTAACTAATGAGCACATCACAACTAAGGTGTTCGTACTTTCAGGCGGTGAGGCGGCCAAAGTGCGGCTGTGTAAGCTAATGTTGAAAGATGTTAACTGGCTCGTACTAGATGAACCTACTAATCATCTAGATGTGGTGGCAAAGGAAGAATTAAAACAAGCGCTCATTAAATTTAAAGGCAGCATTCTTCTTGTTTCCCATGATCCTGAATTTTATGAAGACTGGGTAACCTCTGTTTTAAACATAGAAGACTGGACCACAAAAATAATATAAAAAAATTCGCACGCTGGAAAAATAAACCAGTGTGCGAATTTCTATTTTAGCAATTCCCGTACCTTCGGGAATATTCTCATGGCATTATCATAAAAGAATTCTTGATGATGAATTGTTGGTATTACTAATTTCATAACCTCTATATAACTCTTAATATTTATAAGCGGCCAATCGGTACCATAAATCACCTTATCATAACGATCAAGATAGTCTAGCCACATCCTCAAATAAGAAAAATAACTTTGGTGTTTCTGATAAAAAATATCTCCTGCAAATTGCCCGCCTAACAAACCTGACAACTCCAAAAATACATTCTCATTTTTGGCCGCAACCTCTGTTGCATCTGCAAACCATGGATTTCCACAATGGGCAATGACAAAACGAACGTTAGGATATCGCACTGCTACTTCATCTACAGTCAAAGGATGGGCATACTTTAATATAGCAGTACTGGTAGCTGTATCTCCCGTATGTATAACCACCGGTAAATTATATTTTTCGGCTAGTTCATAGAGAGGAAAATGTACCGGATCATAAACATAAACGTGATTATATCCTGGATATAGTTTAATACCCACACATTGTGGTGTAAGAACATAGCGCTCAAATTCTTGAGCAGTCGCCTTCGCGTTTTCTAATGTTAATTCTTCACTTTTAACTCCTGCACAATAGGCTATTTCCGGCGGCTGATTATAATTTTTATAATCGAACTTCCCGGACAAATTAGGTACTCTCGGAGTAGTGCCTCCAAACAAGGACGGCTCTTCGGAATCATTGCCCATAGCAATAGATAATACTACATTATTTTCTTTACAAGCACGCAAATAATGCTCAGCAGTATTTTCATGCCCTGCTTTTTTAGCTAATTCATCGAAACCAGGGATATTATAAAAATGCATATGCGCATCTATTATTTTCACTTTCTGCACCTTCTTCTTTTGATATTTATTACCAAACAAGCGGTCTAGTAATTTTTACAAACTTTAAATTTTCCTTTAAACTTTTACGGCATTTTTCCATGTCTTTAACTATAGATTGCATGTATCCTTGTTCCACTGTAACACGAGTAGCTGTTGAATTCATGGTTACCAAGCCTCCTGTAGCAGTTTTAAAAATCCCTTGATTTAATGTCGCATACCATTTATTGGTCTGACCTAGACGTTTCATATTTACTTCTAAAACGATTAGATAATCAGCTCCTGCAGCTCTGGCTTCGGCAAACATTTTTTGAGGTGTATATGCGTCGTTATTAAAATAATCCGCATTTTTATCAAGGACAACATAACGTGGCAGCATGTATTTATATTCGTCAGTAACAAAACGTCTAATGTTTGGTGCAAAAGGCAAGTTAGGATTTTTGGTCGCTTGTCCCACAATAATAGCTACCAATGGCTCCGTTCCTTCCCTTATTTCAGATGGCAAACGATGCAGATACCCATTTGCAACTCCCTCATCACAAACATCATAGAAATTTTTCATAGCTAAATCAAAATACAATGAAATTGGATGCTGGAAGTCAGCATATTTATTAGAAATTCTAAAAGTTTTCACTTTGCCAAATTGCTTATAACCACCAAAAAAAGACTGTAAACTTCCAGGTACGGGATCCAGGGAAATGACTACTCTAGTCAAATTAATCTTGTCCCCATATTGTTCGGCAAAAGCATTATTACCAACTGCAGGTGCCCCAAAAGTTACTACAGGTATTTGCTCTTTAGGAATTCCCATCGCTACCAAACGTTCTGCAAATAAGGTAGCAGCAGCGCCCCCCAAGCTATGACCTGTGATTAACAAGGTGAACTCAGGATTGTCTTTTAATTTTTTTACGATATCATTTTCCATGTTATCGCCGGCCACATCTTCGTTCAGATTAAAAGCGGTCATGACATATTCATTAAACCCTTTATGGACTTTGGGAATATTCTCGCCAACATCTTTTTTTTCAGCAAATTGTTGGAATTCTTTTAGGTTCGTACCCCCAAATTCAACTTGCGATGTATTAAGATTCACTTCCAAATCCTTCTTGGACTTACTTCCTCGAAATGCTAAAATACCAATTTTTTTCTTTCCTTTTACCTCTGTATTAGTAGCTAGCATAAAAGTAGCTTCCACATTACCTCTATCCACTACATGAGGTGTTATACTCCAGCCATACTCTCCTAGATAAGTGTATTCTGAAGCTTTACCTCCTTTAGTATAGGTACCGGCACAAGTATTAGCCGCTAAAGAAATTAGTTTTGCCTCCTCATATTTACTATTAAATTCAAGTGCTGATATTTTCTCTGTGACCGGCATTGTCGAAGTTTCTGTTGTTGGTTGTTCTGATTCCGCGACAGCTGTGCTACAAACACTAAATAATATTAGAAAAACCGCTAACATCTGCTGAATTTTTTTCATGCATCTCACCTCATGTTCATTATACCTTAAATAGGCTTGAATTTCACAAGCAAAAAAAAATGAATCCTGTAGCGTAAATTGCTCTCTTGATTTAAATAGGCAAAAAAAGTTGTCTATTTGAGTGGCATAGCCGCATACAGGATTCATTTTTTAGTTTTGATGTGTTTTTCTGGAAAAATTTATGATTACCTATTATGGTTTGATGTAAAAGTTACTTTATTACCGCCTTCAGCTTTAGAAACGTAAAGGTTTTTATCTGCGTCATTAATCCATGCTTCCATATCCATTTTATTTTTTAATATGCTAACACCTATACTACCTGTAAGCTTAAAATTCATCTTTTGAGTAGTAAAATTATAGTCTCCTACTACCTGCCGTATTCTCTCGGTAATTTTTCCGGCTTGCTCTATATCAACGTTATGTAAGTAAATCAAGAATTCATCGCCACCATAACGAGCTACCCAATCTCTGCTTCCCTTAACAGTATCTTTTAAGAGAGTAGCAAACTGTAGCAATATCTCATCTCCTGCTATATGCCCGTAGTTGTCATTGATTAATTTAAAGGAATCAATATCAATCATTACAAGGCAGGCAGTAAGTGCAGACATATCATTAGTTGCTATTTCTACGGGCAATCTCTCATTTATAAAACGTCTATTAAAAAGCTTGGTTAATTCATCTTTTACAAAAGCATCATTAAACTTCAATATAAT
>JAAYAE010000357.1 GCA_012719555.1 Acholeplasmataceae bacterium
ATATACAGCAATATTGTGTAATGCTAAAATAAAAATGTCCATTTATGATGCACATAAAATTTATTTGGGGGGAGTGTGATTATCATGTATTTAGGGTTGCTCATAGTTTTTGGTATTTTTGCTATCGGGGATTTTTTGGGCGTTTTTACCAAAGCCCGCTTATCCTCAGTTTTTGTTGCTCTTATGACTTTTCTTGTTTTATTTTTATGTGGTGCCATTCCAAAGGATCTGATTAAAATGGCTGGGCTAACAGATCTTGCCAAGATGTCTACACCTTTTTTGGTTTTTTCCATGGGGTCTTCTATCAATTTGGTGCAAATGCGTAAAGAATGGAAAGTTGTGCTCATGTCCATAATTGCCATGTTAGTGGCGATAGTATCTGTTTTAGCTGTATCTCCTATTATCGGTTGGGATTCAGCAATAGTCAGCATTCCTATTGTTAATGGTGGTATTGTAGCTACACAGATTATGACCGAAGCTGCCTTGAGTAAAAATATGGCGTTGGCTGCTGCTTTGGGCACACTGGTTTTTGCTGTACAGAAATTTGTTGGCACAATACCTGCTTCGTATTGCGGCTTAAAAGAAGCAAAAATATTGGTGGAAGAATATCGTCAAAAACTTGCTGAAGGCATAGATTTGTTGAAAGTAGATGAAGAAGCCGAAACAGCAGCAGCTATTAAAGAGCAAAAAGAGGTTAAAGTCCCTTTCTGTGTTAAATATGAAAAATATTATACGGTTTATATGACTTTGGGTATTGCTGCAGTGGTCTGTTATATTTCTAGTCTAATTGGTAAATGGACTGGCATATCCACCTCTATCTGGTGTTTATTTTGGGGAATGGCGTTGAATCAAGCAGGGTTTAAACCACCACGTATTCTAGATAAGGGTAAATCACAAGGTTTATTTATGACAGCTACTTTCTGCAGCCTAATTCCTGCTTTGGCTAAAATTGAGTTGGCAGATATGGGGAATATGGCTATCAGCTTGGTATTGGTTTTTGGTGCAGTATTAATAGGTTGTTACGTTTTATTATATCTGATGCCGTTGTGGAAAATCGTGGGTTCCCGCAATATGACGGTAGGTATTGCCATGTCTCAGTTGTTAGGATTCCCTGCTACCTTCTTGATTGTTAATGAAGTAGCGACAGCCGTGGCCAAAAATGAACCGGAAAAAGCATATATAATCGAGAAGCTAACGCCTGCATTTGTTGTTGCAGGGTTTGTGTCTGTAACTACGTTGTCTATTATTATTGCTGGTATTTTTACCAAAGCATTATAAATATATTGCGTTGTAAATTTAATCATATGTTTGCTAACTAGAGGAGGAATAAATTATGAAGTTTGATAGTTTAAATTATCGTTACCCATCGCGTCGAAGTGTTGTTTATGGGAAGAATGGTATGGTTTGTACTTCGCAACCATTGGCGGCTCAAGCAGGTCTGGATATATTGAAGAAGGGTGGTAATGCTATTGATGCCATCATTTCTAACGCAACTTGTATGACTGTTTTAGAGCCTACCGTTAATGGGATGGGCAGCGATGTTTTTGCTTTGTATTGGGACGCTAAAAGCAAGAGATTATATGGTTTGAATGGTAGTGGTTATGCTCCTGCGGCAATGACGTTAGAAGCTATGAAGGCCAAAGGCTATGACAAGATACCCGATAGAGGTTGGGATGCAGTAACAGTTCCTGGCGCGCCTTCTGCTTGGGCTGAACTGCATAAAAGGTTTGGAAAGTTGGCTTTTGCTGATTTATTTGAATCAGCTATCTCCTATGCTGATAATGGTTATCCTGTCCATCCCATCGTGGGATTATTATGGGAACGTGCTGTAAAAGTATTTGCACCCTACAAAGACAAACCTGAGTTCCAACCATATTATGAAACTTTCATGAAAAACGGGGCCCCAGCCATTGGTTCATTAGTTAAGCTACCATATCATGCAAAGGCATTAAAAGAACTGGCCGTGACTAACTGCGAAAGCTATTATCGCGGTAAAATAGCCCAAGCTATTGATGAATTTGCTAAGAAGACAGGGGGACTAATGCGGGCAGAAGATTTAGCTAAATACAAAGCAGAATGGGTAGAGCCTATTCATATTAATTATCATGGCTATGATGTTTGCGAAATTCCTCCTAATGGGCATGGCATTGTAGCACTGATGACTTTAAATATTATTGATAAGATGGCCTTGCAAGGAGCTAGCCATGATGATGAAGCTACCGTTCATAAACAGCTGGAAGCCTTGAAACAGGCATTTATAGACGGACAGACCTATGTAGCTGATGCGAGATCAATGAAAAGGGTGAAAATAGAATATCTACTGAGTGATGCTTATGCCCAGAAGCGCTGCAGTGAAATCAGAGAGACAGCTCTTACCCCTAAACCTGTAAATCCTGATTGTGGTGGCACTGTCTACATGTGCGCAGCGGACGGAGAGGGAAATATGATTTCTTATATACAAAGTAACTACAAGGGTTTTGGCAGCGGCATTGTAATTCCTGGCTATGGTATTTCTTTAAATGACCGAGCCTGTGGATTTGAATTGAATCCTGATTCTGATAACTGCTTGGCTCCTGGTAAAAAACCTTATCACACAATTATTCCAGGATTCTTGGTGAAGGACGGCAAAGCTCTTGGACCATTTGGTGTTATGGGTGGCTATATGCAGCCACAGGGACATGTCCAAGTTATGATGAACATGATAGATTTTGGTATGAACCCCCAAGAAGCCCTGGATGCTCCGAGATGGCAATGGGTTGGTGGTAAGAAGGTGGAAATTGAAAAAGGTTTTAAGCAGGAAATAGTTGAGGCCTTAAAAGAACGCGGACATGAAATTAAAGTGGAGGAAGATTTTACTAGCTTTGGCCGCGGGCAAATCATTATACGGGATGAAGAAGGCGTACTGACAGGTGCAACAGAACCACGTACAGATGGCTGTGTAGCATCTTGGTAGGAATTAGTTAACAAATTTACCGAACTTTAACTATGGAGATATTATTGTGTAGGTTATTTTTTTGTTTAGTTTACCGAAAAGTCAAAATAGTTAAAAGGTTGGCAATATTATTTAGTATAGATTTATCAGAAGGAGCCTTTTATGAGTAACCTATGGGATATTTATATAACATTTTTTAAAATGGGAGCCGTAACGTTTGGTGGAGGATATGCGATGCTGCCTATCCTCCAACGTGAGGCTGTACAGAATAAAAAATGGATAGATAATGAAACTGTCATGGATTATTATGCAATCAGTCAGGGGTTGCCTGGAATTATTGCCGTTAATGTTTCTACATTTATTGGTAACAAGGTACGCGGTGTTAAAGGAGCAATTGCAGCGGCTGCTGGCGTGGTATCTCCTTGTATCATAGTTATAACTATCATTGCTGCCTTTTTGAGTAATTTTCAGGAAAATATTTATGTGCGCCATGCTTTAAATGGTATTTCTATTTGCGTTTCAGCTTTGATTGTAGATGCCGTTTTCAAATTATGGGAAAAAGGTGTTGTTGATAAAGTTACTCTCATTATTTGTTTGGTAGTTTTTCTTAGTACTATGTTCTTTAAGTTGTCACCCATATTATACGTAATTGTGGCTGCTGCTTTGGGTATCATAGTTAAAGGAAGGAGGACGAAAAAGTGATTCAAGTTCGTCTCTTCTGGGAATTTTTCAAGATAGGTCTTTTCGCAGTGGGCGGTGGTATGGCAACACTTCCTTTTCTAAAGGCGTTATCTGAAAACACCGGTTGGTATTCAATGTCTTTTATAGCCGATATGATTGCTATTTCTGAATCAACACCGGGCCCAATCTGAATTAATATGGCTACCTATGTAGGCTATAGTGTGGCGGGCATTTTTGGTGGCATGATAGCTACTGCCGGAGTTACTATCCCTTCCGTCATCATCGTTACTTTTGTAGCTAAAAATTTAGAAAAGTTCAAAGATAATCCCTTAATTAGTCGTGCTTTTTATGGTCTACGACCTGCAGTTACAGGTCTTATAGCTGCAGCAGGTATGGATGTTATGATGACATCTTTTCTGTTTATTAAAGAAGCTGTGGCTAAAAACGATATTACAGTTTTAGTCGATCCATTAAAGCTAGTTGTTTTTATAGTTTTCCTTTGGTCAATATGCAAATATAAAAAACATCCTGTTTCATATATTGCCCTGGGAGCCGTTGTAGGGGTAGTATTACATTTTTAAAAAATGAGCATTATAAAATATATCTGCGAAAGCAGTAAAAATCCATATACAATGGCAATTAAGTCTAGTGGGATATGACTGCTAAGATGAAAATATCCAGTTAGGTGTCCGCTAGCAATTTATTAATTATATTTTTTAACAATAAAATAAGTTACAATAAAAAAATAACCCAAAAATTGGACCTAGGTCAATATAATAGACACAAATAGTTTAACATTTATGCTATAGCATTCGCAGCATCTTCAAATTCTTGCGGTGTCATATAG
>JAAYAE010000037.1 GCA_012719555.1 Acholeplasmataceae bacterium
ACCCTGGGAACACAAATTCAGACTGTTCCCGTTGCATTTTAGTTTCCTGCACACAAAAAATATCGGCATCAGAAGCAGTAAGAAATTCTTGGAATCCTTTATTCATACAAGCCCTTAGCCCATTTACATTCCAGGAAATTAATTTCATTTATTTCTCCCCTTTTTCTTAAATACATTGAAGAACATGTTCAAAATGAATATTATTGCAATTCCTATATATACATATTCCATTTCAGGAAGTTTAAAAACAACCGTAATATAGAACGAACAAATTACTGCGCTAAGCATCAAAAGTCCACCATTAAACTGCAACTTATTTAACTCACGCACACCTTTTACAAGTAAAAATATAGCCAATACAAAATAAAATGCTGATAACAAACTTGACGCGTATAAAGTTCCACCGACAACATTAACTGCGAGAATACTGCTTGCAAAAATTGTTGGCGGTAAGAAAGTAAATACATGATAAGCATTTCCTAAAAGCTTTGCCCGCCTAAGTTCCTTATAAAGATAGCCCCAGGCTAATACAGCTGTAACGACGTAAGCTACTAAAAAAGGCACCCCAACAGCCCTAGCCGCCCAAAAATACGGTGGCAAAAGGTGCATACCGATAATAATAGCCACCGCTGCTCCACCATAAACCAAATACGTAGTAACTGGGTTATTATCTCCACCTGCCAGCCTGCCAAACATAGAGCCCAGAGCAAGCAATACTACCAGTTTTTCTCCTGTAAACCAATCATATGTACTGCCAAAAACTCCCCATAAAATGAGCCCACAGCACACAAAAAGCAAAAACATTATATTTTTATCTCTGCTTTTATTATCTTCATTCATAATAAGGTCCACCCCTCGCCCTTTCCAGTTCTATGCTAACATAAATATTTTAAACTTTCTTGGTGTATTGGTCTTGTATTTGTCCTAAAAAGTCTAGACTTTTTAGGGATTTATCCGTTTGATACAAAATAAATTTGTAAAGTATTTGTTCCAACTGCATAAGTTCTCCGCCACGCACCACAAAATCTTGAGGTTTCGTAAAATCCAAATTTATGAGATTTTCCATTAATTTTTTCGTATTTATAGAGCAGCGCAATTCATCACCAATAGCACATTTTGCGCACAAAAATCCCCCTTGTGCCAAGCTAAAATAGCCATCCTTTGTAATTTCTTCGTGACAACTAGTACATGCCGTCAATTCCGGAGTAAACCCGCAACAAACAAGTAGTTTAAGTAAGGTACTAAGAGTAACAATACGTTTATTGCGCTCTCCTAACAGCCTATATGCCTGCAGTAAAAGATTATAGACTTCTTCTTCTGGTTCCTGCTCACTAGTAAGATTCTCTGTTACTTCAGCAATAACGGCACCATAAGCAAAAGTTTCAACATCCACAGTTTCCGGAAGGAATAAACTTTCACATTGGCGTAGGGTATCTATACGAGCTCCCGGCGTGAATTGTGCTGACAACTGAGCAAAGGGTTGAATCAAGCGCCCATATGTACTACGAGGGTACCGAGCGCCAAAAGCAATGAATGCTATCTTTCCATGAGAACGCGAAAAACAGACTGCGTACTTATCCGCAGTCTGCCAATTTTGTACTCGTAATATGAATATATCGTCTTGGTATGCTTCCTTACTCATTGGCTTTTTCTTCTTCCCCTGCATGAAGCGGCGGTTTTACTTTGACCCTAAGTACTCTGAAGCCGGTAGAATCAAGAACTTCAAAAGTATAACCGTCAACCATAACTTTATCCCCATTTTCGGGTTGTCTGCCTAATAAGCCAAAAACAAACCCTCCAATAGTATCCTCTTCAGGCTCATCAAATTTAATATTAAAAATTTCTGATACCTCATCTAGTAAAACTAAACCATCAAAAACATAGGAACCATCTGCACTACGACTAATTTCAGGCATGTCGGTATCATGCTCATCCTGAATATCTCCCACTATTTCTTCCAACAAATCTTCCATAGTAACTAAACCTGCAGTCCCACCATATTCATCTGCTACGGCAGCCATTTGGATATGTTTTTTCTGCATAATCTGCAAAATTTTTGCAATAGACATGCTTTCCGGAACTACTTCTATGGGACGCATAACTGTACGCAAATCAAAGTTTTCGTCGCTTTCGCTAACGTCCATTAAATCTCTTATATGAATCATACCAATAATATGATCTCTATCATCCGTACACAAAGGATAGCGTGTATGTCCCGTTTTTCGTGTAACCATAAAGTTTTCTGCTAAGCTATCGTCGGTAAATAAGCACACCATGTCTTGACGTGGTACCATAACTTCTCGAGCTACTCTATCAGCAAAATCAAAAACATTGTCAATTAAACGGCTTTCAACGTGGTCTAAAACTCCCCCACGCTCACTAGCGCTGACAATCATGCGTAATTCATCCTCAGAGTGAGTAATGTCTGCATCAGGTACCGGATTAATACCAAAAAGTTGCAATAAGGCTTTCGAAATCCTACTAAAAATGACAGACAAAGGATAAGTGACAATGTAAAAAAGATACAAAGGCCTAGCCACGAACAACGACACCTTTTCCACTTTGCCCAAGGCCAAAATTCTTGGCATAAACTCACCTAAAACGACCTGCAAGCATAGCAGAACAGCAAAAGCACACACAACTGTTAAAATTGAAATTGTCCATGAATCCTGAAGCAGCAACGGCAAATATTTATAAAAAACATCCACCAAAAGTCTACCACCGAACCAACCCAAAGCCAATGATGTTACTGTATTCCCCAATTGGGCAACATTTAAATAAGCATCCAGCGAGCCTACCATTTTCAATACTAAAGAAGCTCCTGTATTACCTTGTTCAATAAGTTCCTCCAAGCGCCCCTTACGTATACGCACCAAGGAATATTCAGCCATCACAAAAAAACCGTTGCACAACACAATAAAAATAAGAATTGCAATTTTAATTTCGTTAGATAACGCAGGTCCACCGTCTATAAGACATCTCTCCTAACATTTTTTGGCAAAGCCATTATTAAGTAAATGATACCATTTTCTATCATGTTGGTCAAACCTTACGCCTTATCGTCATAGCCAAACTGACGCAATAATTGGTCACGGTTACGCCAATCCGCTTTTACCTTTACCCAAAGTTCCAAGTAAGTTTTGTTACCTAAAAGAACTTCTATATCTTTACGAGCCTGTTGCCCTATTAACTTTAACAGTGCACCTTTTGCACCAATAACAATGCCTTTTTGAGACTCTCTTTCCACAAAAATTGTCGCCCTAATATAAAGGTTATCATTTTCCCGAGTCTTCATTTCTTCAATTTCTACCGCAATAGAATGGGGAACTTCATCCCTAGTGAGTTTTAATATTTTCTCTCTAATTAACTCAGCTACAATAACTCTTTCCGGCTGATCCGTTATCATGTCCTCAGGAAAATATTCCGGCCCTTCCGGTAAATATTTTAAGATTTCTTGCACTAGTGGCGCAAGGTCTTTATCCTGCAGAGCTGATATTGGCAATACCGCCTTGAAATCGCATGAGTTGCGATAACTTTCAATAATAGCAAATAGCTGCTCTTTGTTAGAAAGCTTATCAATCTTATTAACAACTAAAATAACAGGAGCCTTAATATTTTTAAGCTTAGCCATAATAAAGGCATCTCCGGCACCTTTTTTCTCATTAGCATCTACCACAAAAAGTACTGCATCCACCTCGTTTAGAGTACTTTCAGCAGCACGCACCATATACTCACCTAATTTATGTTGTGGTTTATGAATACCCGGAGTATCCAAGAACATGATTTGTGCATTATTGGTATTTAGAATACACATAATCTTATTTCTTGTGGTCTGTGGTCTGTCAGACATAATAGCAATCTTTTCCCCTATTAAATTATTGATTAAAGTTGACTTGCCCACATTTGGCCTGCCCACAATAGCAACAAAACCTGAATGATGTACGTCGTTGTTTTTTATATTAATCGCTCCTTAAATTTATTTTTCTAGAACTTCCGGCCCAAAACCAACCGGTAAAAGTTCTGTCATTTTCATTTTCCTATAGGCTCCTGCACAATTCATTAGCCATACTTCTTTAATATGAAATTCCAGCATCACTTGGCGGCAGGCACCACAGGGTGCTACAGGTTCAGCGGTATCTGCCACTACGCAAAGAACTTCTAGTTGGAAATATCCCCTGCTTATAGCAGTAAAGATAGCGACCCGTTCAGCACAAATACTCAAACCATATGAAGCATTTTCAATATTACAACCTGTAAAAACAGTGCCGTCAATAGCTCTCACTGCTGCACCTACAGCAAATTTTGAGTAAGGTGCATAGGCATTTTGTCGAGCACTCATAGCCGCTGCAAATAATTCTTGATCCATATTAACCTCCAAAAAATTCCTCTGAAAGATCTAGCTCACGCAATGTAGCTTCTTCTCTGGCACGCATAACGACCTTATCTTCTTCTACCATATGATCATATCCCAGCAAATGTAAAAGACCATGTACTGCTAAATATACAATCTCGCGCTTTAGACCGTGGCCAAATTCTTCCGCTTGTGCTGCCGCACGTTCTGCGGAAATAATTACATCACCGAGTAAATGTTCTGCTTCCGACCCCAATATTTCAGGTTCTTCTTCCCCTTCGTCCAAGGCAAAAGACAATACATCTGTTGGTCTATCCACCCCACGATAATCACGATTTAGAACATGAATTTCTTCATCCGTAACAATTGTAATGTCTACTTCTGTATTGTCAGAAAGTTTTGAGTTTCTAGCCACTATATTCATAGCCTTAGTTAATAACTCTTCTAATTCCCCAGGTATTTCTATTTTTTCTTGGTTATTCTCCAAGGAAACAATCATATTTAATCCTCCACAGCCAGAGTTTTTTTCTTATGCTCCAGTTCGTATTTTTCGTAAGCGCGAATTACGGCCCCTACTATTTCATGCCTAACCACATCTTTTTCAGCAAAATGAATAATACCTATGCCCTCAGTATCTTTAAGTACTATTGCTGCGTGATCTAATCCCGATCTTTTTCCATAGGGCAAATCAACTTGCGTCACATCTCCGGTAACAACCATTTTTGATCCAAATCCGAACCTTGTCAAAACCATTTTCATTTGTTCTTGAGTGGTATTTTGTGCTTCATCCAAGATAATAAAGGAATCATTCAAAGTGCGGCCACGCATATAGGCAAGTGGTGCAACCTCAATAGCGCCTTTGGCCAACGCTTTTTGAAAAGCTTCCAATCCCATTATATCATAAAGAGCATCATACAGAGGACGTAAGTATGGGTCTACCTTATCTTGCAAATCCCCGGGTAAAAAGCCTAATTTCTCACCGGCTTCTACCGCAGGACGAGTCAAAATAATTCTTTCTACTTCTTTTGCTTTCAAAGCTTTTACAGCCATGGCCACTGCCAAGTAAGTTTTTCCTGTTCCTGCCGGTCCAATACCAATAGTAATAACGTTATGCCTTATAGTTTCTAGATAATTCCACTGCCCTAAAGTCTTAGCCTTAACCTGACGCCCACGATTGGTCACAACCACCGTTTCCGCAAACATCCTATGAAGGCTGGCTTGTCTGCCTTCAGACAACATACGCATGCTATAACGCACATCGTGAGTAGTCAAGGGCAGCCCTTGCCTATAAAGAAACAATAATTCTTCAATCAATTGTGTCGCCAAGTTCACGGCCTCTTCCGTACCGGTTGCACTAATAATATTGCCTCTGGCCACCAAGACACAGGAAACTCCGTCCTGCATAATATGCAAAAACTCATCGTTCTTGCCTAAAATGCCCACCATTTCTTGTTGATCTTCCACCTCAAATTGTGTTTTCACTTGTTCACGCGACAAATAGACCCCTCCGTTTCTTTATTACTTAGCTTTCAATAATTTCTATAGATTTTATAACCACGTCGCTAATGGGTTTATCTCTACCATCAGTTAGCACTTTACCAATTTTGTCTACTACATCCATTCCTTTGGTTACTTTACCGAACACAGCATGTTTTCCGTCTAACCATGGGGTAGGTGCTAGTGTAATAAAGAACTGACTTCCCCCCGTATTTGGACCGGCGTTAGCCATAGAAAGCACCCCTGCTTTATCATGTTTTAACATAGGTGAAAACTCGTCTTTAATAGTGTAGCCGGGGCCACCCATACCAGTTCCCTTTGGGTCTCCGCCTTGAATCATAAATCCGGGAATAATACGGTGAAAAATCGTACCATTATAAAAGCCTTTTTTTGCCAGCTTAATAAAATTGTCACAAGTAAGCGGCGCTTCCTTGGTAGCCAATGTTGTTTCAAACGTTCCCATGTTGGTAGTAAAAACAGCCGTAGTAGGTTTTACTACAATTGCCTTTGCCGCTCCGGCACGATTTTCTTGATTACTGCAGGCAGTTAAAAACATAAGACAAACTAATAACACCATACTAATATAAAGCTTCTTCATTTCATAACCCCCAATAATATATTGCTTCTTCTATTATATAGTTTATTCCAACAAAATGGAATTATAAAAACCAAATTAACATGAAAATAACCATTATCACTTATATTTCATTCCGCCAATAGTCAAAAATGACGTTATCTCTAGACGATTTGACAAAACACGTCTACACCGCTATAATACTTTTATTCGGAACTATAGCTCAGATGGTTAGAGTACCACGTTGACATCGTGGGGGTCACTGGTTCGAGTCCAGTTAGTTCCACCACTTTAAAACACAAAAAATACGACCAAGAGGTCGTATTTTTTTATGCCTACTTAAAATTAACCAAAGAACATTTTTATTTAACTATGTTGGTTAACTTGCCAATTTTTTCAATAGCACAAGTAACTACATCTCCAGGTTGTAAAAAACAAGGAGGCTTCATGCCCATACCTACGCCGCCCGGAGTTCCTGTTACAATAATAGTGCCTGCTTGCAGTGTCATTCCCTGAGATAACTCGCTAATAATATGGGCTATCCCATGGACCAACAATCTAGTGTTACTATTCTGCCTAAGTTCACCATTCACACTACAGCTAATATCTAACTTGGGTGGAAAAGAAATTTCATCGGCTGTAACAATCCATGGACCCATAGGAGTAAAGTCATCCATACTCTTACCAAAGTACCATTGTTTGTATGCCGTCTGCACATTGCGGGCACTGACATCATTGACAATAGTATAGCCGAATATATAGTCCTGAACATCTTCCTCGCTAACATTTTTAGCATCTTTACCAATTACTACTGCTAGTTCTGATTCATAGTCCAAAGAATCTACAATGTTAAAATGGCCGTCAATAAAACCATCCGGGTCCACGGCGCGATTTACTCTTTTAGAAAAATAAATGGGAACATTGCGTTTTTTTAGTTGTTCCTTACCGAAGGAGTGGGCTATTTCTGTATCATGTTCCTGATAATTAATTCCCAGACAAATTAAGTCTTGGGCTGGCTCCGGTATAGGTGCCAAAAGTTTTACATCAGTCAAAGCTACTTTATTTTCTCCCCCTGCAACAATTCCTGCCAATTCACCTAAGGCAACGTGTTTTATAAGTTGTTGCATGTCTGCATACATAAAAGCAGGCACAACATATTTACCATCTTCTGTAAGAATACCTACTTGTTCTTTGTTTTGATATTCGTAAGTTAAAATTTTCATTACGTACCTCCTCAAT
>JAAYAE010000358.1 GCA_012719555.1 Acholeplasmataceae bacterium
GCGCTAAATAATAGGCTGGATGCGGTGCGTAATTGTGGATAACTCCTGAGACACTGATTGTATCTAGCTTTGGCTTGTTGATAAGTTGAGCATTGGCTGTGGATAAAAATGGGCACAGCTTGTGGATAGTAAATTTAACCCATTAAAAAAATCGCGTGAGGTAAAAATTTTGACTGATAAACTATTCACTAAAGAACAAATGAATATTTTACGCAGCTGTGCTTCAGGTGCTGACTTAGCAGCAGATATTGCTCATGCACATGTGACAATTTATGTGCCTGACGAGGATCCCAAGAACATCTTGGTTTATGCGCAGGCCCAGCCATTACCCAAATTTGTTGTGCATTCGCCGGGAATGGCGGGACGGGTTATCAGGCGAGTTGAAGAACCTTTGGTAGCACGAGCTTTGCAAAGAGGAGCTTTAGTGGTTGGCAAACGTGAATGGGCTTTAGGAGTATTTGCTAAAACAAAAATTTATCCGCTTTTTGATAGCCACAGAAATTGTTTTGGAGCTGTAGCTTTTGAAATTAGCACGGAACATGAAGCCAATGCCAACGATATTTTTTTGGAAACGGCAATGAAATTTCTGTTGGGTGCTGACCAAAATAAAATGAAAAATGATGAGAATTATAGACGCTTGACACCTAGTGATGGCGTTATGATTGTAAACAAGGATATGATTATTACAGCAGCCAATAATACTGCACATCATATTTTTTTGGTTCTAGGCGTAACAGACTTAGTTGGCCGTAGAACTAACAGCGTTCAGATTAATTGGCCACTGGTTGGTATGGTACTCAAAACAGGTATTGCCGAAGGTAAAGAGCTTTCTACTCAGGGCATTAAGCTGGCTATGCGAGTTATACCGCTTACTTCGACTCCTGATGCTGAAGCTGCTATAGTTATCCTAGCTGATGTTACAGAATTGCGTAAGAAAGATGAAGAACTCTACATTCAATCAGTAGTTATTAAGGAAATTCATCATAGAGTAAAAAATAATTTGCAAACTATTGCCTCGCTTTTGCGGTTACAGGCTCGCAGAACTGAATCTGATGAAGCAAAAAGCATTTTGCGAGACGCGATTAATAGAGTAAATAGCATTGCTTTGGTGCACGAATCTTTGTCACAACAAGATAAAGGCGCAATAAACGTGAGCGTTGTAGCTAGGGAAATTTACCAAGCGATTCTATCGAGTATGGTAGCGCCAGATCTTAAGTTGGAGACAACTTTTGATGTGGATTCAGCTTTTCTCCCTTCAGAGCAAGCAAACAGTATTGCGTTGACACTTAATGAGTTGTTACAAAATGCTATTGAACATGGTTTTAGCGACCGTAAAACCGGTAAACTGAGTGTATCCTTTAAGGCTCATCCCGACGGATACGTTCTGGAAATAACCGATGACGGTATGGGTTTGCCACCAAATTTCAAATTAGATCAAACCAAAAGCTTGGGATTAAAAATTATACAAACCATGGTGGAAACAGATTTAGGTGGTAGATTTGAAATTTTGCCTAGGGAGCAGGGGACATGCGCTCGGGTAACGGTACCAATGAAAATGGGGGAGCAAACATGGAAAAGTTAAGAGTATTGATTGCTGATGATGAGGCTTTGATCCGACTTGATGTAAGGGAAATGTTGATAGACGCAGGACATACTGTCGTGGCAGAAGCTAAAAACGGTGATGACGCTATCAGATTTGTGCGTGAACTAAAACCGGATTTTGTCATTATGGATGTGAAAATGCCTGGGTCTGATGGTATTAATGCTTCTAAAGTTATTGTGGATGAACAATTGGCACCTGTATTGCTTTTGACTGCCTATAGTCAGGATGATATTGTTAGTAAGGCTAATGATGCCGGAGTATTGGCCTATTTGGTGAAACCTGTACGGGAAGAACAATTGTTTCCTGCTATGGAGATAGCCTATGCTCGTTTTAAGGATATCAAGGCTTTAGGTTTAGAACTAGAAAGTTTGAAATCCAGTTTGGAAACAAGGAAGCTGTTGGATAGAGCAAAAGGAATTCTAATGGATGCTCACGGTTTTACGGAAGCAGAAGCTTATCGCAAAATGCAGCAATATAGCATGAATCAGAGGATTACAATTAAACAATTGGCTGAAGCAATCATATCTGCAGCAAGTAAGAAAAAATAAAAGTTTGCAAGTTTTTTACATTTTTTTGTGTAAAAGACTTGCTTTTTTTATGGAAAATGGGTATCATAAGTTATGTAGTTAGCACTCAAAGTTAAAGAGTGCTAACAGAA
>JAAYAE010000359.1 GCA_012719555.1 Acholeplasmataceae bacterium
CTAAAAAGGAGACAGTTCTGTCGCACTAGCCTAATTTTTTTACAAGCATTTTAACCAAAACTTCTGTACCCAAAGGCATCATATCATGATTAAAATGCATGGAAGAATCATGTAGTCCCGGTTCTGCTGCACAACCTACACCAAAGAAAACTGCCTTAAGTTTAGGATTATGCTGTGCATAATAATGAAAGTCATCGCCACCGGGATTAAGTAGATTTGGTTGTAAATTGTTTTCGCCAACAACCTCTTTAATACACTCCGCCACTTCCGCTGTTAATTCCGGATCCAGATTTGCCGCCGGAATAACACCATCCGGTGTATCTAGTGTAGCCGTTGCCCCCACCGAAGCCGCCGCATTTGTTATGGCCATTTTTAATTTATCTAGCATTTCTGTCATTACCTCATTTGTTTGAGCACGACAGTCTAACACTAATGCTGCTTTATCAGGAATAATATTTGGGGCCGCGCCGCCTGCTTTAATATTAGTTACCTTACAAGACCACGCAAGCACAGGATTAAGCTTAATGGCATTAACGGCATTTATAACAGCGGCTACTGCGTCACAAGCATTAACTCCTAAATGTGGACGTGATCCGTGGCAACCTTTCCCTAGTATTTTTACCTGCGCAAAGGTACTAGCCCCGTGACAAATTGCAGGAGTCATTGTACCATTGGGAATGTCTTGAATAGGCCTGATATGTAAACCCATAGCTATATCCACCTTATCCATCAACCCCGTAGCAATAACAGCCAAAGCCCCTTTTAAGGTTTCTTCGCCCGGTTGGAATAATATGAGCAATTTACCACGTTTTATTTTGTCGGCCAAAATAGCAGCCGCCGCTAATACCATGGCGCAATGTGCATCGTGCCCGCAAGCATGTATTACTTCATCTTTGCCATCAATAACGAAAGGTAAGGCGTCCATATCGGCGCGCAGCATAATTGTAGGCCCTTCTTCCGTACCGCTTAGCTCTCCAATTACGCCTGTACCTCCAACATTACGGGTTACTTTATAGCCCAATTTTTCTAGCTCATTAGCTAAAAAAGCTGCTGTCTTAAATTCTTTAAACCCTAGTTCCGGAATAGAATGCAAATAGTCCCAAAGTTTCATCACATCTAATTTTTCCATGATAAATTATCCTCCTATTACATTTCATCCAAATGCATAATAGCCATAGCTAAAAGTTGTGCTCTTGGCACGTAACTTTCTACATAGGCATATTCATTATTGCTATGGGCACCAACAGACTTAGGACCCATAGAACAAATTGTCGGAGCCCCAACCATAGTTGTATAGCCGGCGTCAGAAGACCCACCTACGTAAAGTCTGCCTAGCGGTGTCTGCCCCAACTTTTCTGCTTGCTTACGCAAAAATTCATATAGCTTTAACCCTGCTGGGGTTTCCTCAAACGGCGGCATATAATCTACTATGCCCTCATCGATAAGTGTAGTTGTAGTTCTTTGTATATAGGTTTTAGCCAATATTTCCTTTACGTTTTCTTTGGCTTTGTCTGCTTCTTCTATAGTTTTAAAGCGTACGTCTAACTTTGCCAAGGCCTCATCAGGAATAATATTAGCCAAACGTCCACCATTAAATACTCCTACATTATAAGTAGTTCCCGTAGCAAAATTAGTTAAGGCAGTAATATCAATAGCTTTATGTGCCAATTCAATAATAGCGCTAGCACCCTTTTCCGGTTCATTACCTGAATGTGCCGCTACACCTTCAACTTTGATTTTAGGACGCCATAATCCTTTGCGCCCTGTTACAACTTCGCCTTCAGCACGACCCGGCTCCATATTGAAAACAGCATCCATACCTTTACCATATTTTTTGAAATTTTCTACGGCATTAGTTTTAGGATGATTTATTTCCTCATCTCCCACAAAAAACACGGTTAAATCTGTATCATTCCATTTATTATCAATAAGTGCCTTTAAAGTATATAGTCCTATGGCTATTCCCGATTTCATATCCATAACTCCCGGGCCATAAGCTATGCCATTTTCAATTCTAAAAGGTCTCTCAGCAACTGTACCTTTGGGGAATACCGTATCCATATGCCCCATAAGCATAACTTTCTTTTTACCTGGGCACGGACGCGTAGCTAAAATCTGCACCGGCTCATTTGGTGTTTCTAAATATTCTATCTTAAAATCAAGTTTAGCTAAAAAATCTCCCACATGATGAGCTACCTCCGCCACACCCTCAGGACAATCATAACCGGAATCAATATTTACAATTTTTTCAGCAAATTTCAACATTTCTTCTTCTTCGTTTTTGATTTGTTCTAATATAGTTTTTTCCATAATATTCTCCTTTTATTGTAATGTAAAACAAAGGCACGGCCTAAGCCGTGCCTTTGAAGTTTATCCTCAAGGTGCAATAATCTTCATAACAAACATAGCAATAGCTGCGTTCACAAATGAAATTCCTAAGAGAACAGGATAATGTTTACCGGGAACACCAGCAGTACCTAACAAACGACCAAGATACTGAATTTTAGAACCTAGTAGATAAATAGCTGGCATCAAGATAGAAATATGTGTACCATTAAGAGTTCCGTCATTAAACAAGGACATTGCAACACCAACAGCACCACCCATAGACATCAACGCTCCCAAAATTACCATAATAGCTTGACCTGGCAATCCCCAAATAGCCATAACGGGAGCAAAAGCTGTACCAAACCAGGCTAAAACACCTGTTACATTGAGAACCTTTATGCATACATATGCCATTAAAACGTTAGGAATAATATTATCAATAGCTACTTTCCAACCTTTACGCGCACCTCTAACAAAAACATCCATAATAGTATCGCTGGAATTAACTTCAGCAGTAATAGTTTCTTGTGCAACAAGAGTTTGTTTATTCTGTTCTTCACTCATCTTATTTCTCCTCCTGCACAAACATTTTACAATACAAACGCATCATGTTAGCACCAAAAAGTTTCATTACCAGCATAACTGCCAAAGGAACCGAAATCGGTACCGTCATATAACTAAATAAAGCAGAACCGGAAGCCAAATAGTTTCCAATTATACCCCCTGCTGTAAATTGAAAGGCAGTGAAAATCAAAAGTTCATTTCCTGTAATATCCTTGTTTTCACGTAATGCCTTCGTCATACCAGCACCTGCATCAGTGCTTTGCAAGCTAGATACTAACGCAACACAGCAAATACCAGGTATGCCAAGAATAGGACGCAAAATTGGCGTTAATAACCTTTGGGCTGCTTTTAGTCCACCATAATGCTCAACAATTTCCATAAGTCCCAGTGCTAGCATAACCCCTGGAGCTAGGCTAAGTGCAAATAAGAAACCATCTCTCGCACCGGAACCGCCTTGTCCCATAAAAGATGCTGTTGCACTCTTCATTAGGCCAAATTTACCATTTAAGGTATCAAAGTCCAACATTGTCCAACCGCCACCAACTTTTGCCATCAATCCGGAAAAAATAACCAATGCGATCATAAGCGCAATGTAGCCGGAAATAGGCACTTTTACAGCTTTTCTCTTTAGCTCTTCCACTTTCTTTCCCTCCATTTTAAAAAAAATTTGGAATGGCGCCCATATTTATTAATAAATCTCGACGCTATTCCAACAACTTTTTATATTATATCAAAACAGGGAAAATCTTACAAGTTTTTATATTTATACCAAACAAATTCAAAGCACTGTAATAAAATAAAAAACAAGTACCTGAAATATCTTTTATATTTTTTTCCCTTCAAAATTCAATAAATATCCCAATAACATTACTAGCGCAAAAACAATAACATAGGCGACAACAGCTTTACCATGGGAAAAACAAGCGGCTATTACCATAAATACACATGCTAAAATTCCTAACGTAGGCATTAAAAAACGTTTAAAAAAGCCCAGTCCCGCTTCTTTTTTCATCATCATGACAAAGATAGGAATATACATTGCATAAAGACTTACTATAGGCAATTCAGAACTATCAAAACTGAAAAATCCAAACCAAGACTTAGTTACCAAATTAGCACCAAAAAAATATAATAACCAAATACCTGACAACATTAGTCCCACTATAGCTGCATTAACAGGCATATTTGTTACAGGGTCTATACTTTTAAAAACCCTAACATTTGGCCCCATGTTTCTAATGGAGATTGCATAAAATCCACGAGTACATCCCATCATCAACCCATTTAAAGTCCCTAAACAAGAAATAACCACAAAGACAAATAACACGGTACCACCAACATTAGAAAACAAGGTAGAAAAAGCAATTCTTGCTCCTGTTTCACCACTCTTCATCATTACATTATTATCTATTGCACCTGCTAACCCCACATAATACAAAATATAAATTAAAGCCACAAACATAGTACCAAAAGTTAATGCTCTAGGCAGATTTTTTTTGGCGTCGTGTAGCTCAGCGTTAATACTAGTAGCAATTATCCAGCCTTCATAGGCAAAGGCAGTAGCAATAACCGCCGTAAAAAGAGGGTTTGCTACAGTTGTTGCGGATATAGCGCCCTCGGTAAAGTTTTTTAACAAGATTCCATTATGCAAACCTGAGATAGTCCCAATAATTGCCATCAAAATTAATGGTATCAGTTTAATTATAGTTGTAGAAACTTGAAACTTTCCGGCTAACCTTGGTGCTATTGCATTCATAGTAAAACTCATAACCAAGAAAAATCCCGAAAGCGCCATAGCTTCAGCACCAACAATACTCCATCCCAACAAAACGCAAACATATCTAGCAGATACCCAAGCCAAAACAGAAGTAAGAGTTGGATAATAAATTAACGCTAAAAACCACGCTACATAATATCCATAATTACGTCCTACGGTTACTTCAGCGTAGTCTACTACTCCGCTCACCTTTTCATAACGCGTAGCCATAGTAGCAAATACATAGGCACAAATTACCATGATTAGTCCACCAATAGCCCATGCGAATATTCCCAATGGTAAATTTCCACCTGTAGCATTAAGAACTTTTTCTGCTTTAAAAAATACACCGCTGCCAATAACAATACCTACAACCATAGCTATGGCTGTGTACAATCCATATTTCTTTTCCAACGAATTTTCCATCCCTAACTCTCTTTTCTCTCTGCATTTTAATTTAAAACTACTATATAATTGTAACAATTTTATCA
>JAAYAE010000360.1 GCA_012719555.1 Acholeplasmataceae bacterium
ACTCTTAATTAGAGCGCCTAATGGAATATTAACACAGTTTAGGGTTTTACCATAAAAATCTAAATCATGAATATGAATATCTCCGCGACGATGTGCTCGCGCCATTTTTTCCGGTATCATACGGTTCAGATAATATTCGCGGCTAGCTGCGCTGGCAATTTGCAACATTTTTGCCGAAGGTGAATTAGAAATATTTGCATTATCGCGATCGGTTTCCTTAAGAATTTCACCCACAGTATCCATGAGCTCGCTGCGAGCATTACGAATAGCTGTTCTTTGGGCACGATAAAGGATGAAGGACTTGGCAGTACGGGCATGTCCACTTTCTATTAAAACTTTTTCTACTACGTCTTGCACTTCTTCAACGCTTACCACACCCTGTGTATGAGATTTCAAATAGTTCAATACACCCAGAGTAACTTCCATAGCCATTTGACGGTTAGCACCGCCTACAGACTTGGCCGCTTCGAATATAGCATCAGTAATTTTTGTCTCGTCAAACTCTACTTCGCGACCGTCTCTCTTGCGGATCATCATATTAATTCAACTCCTTATTTATCACTTATCTTGCCCGCGTTTTATCATTTTTTGAATTTCTTGCATAAAATTATTAACATCGGCAAACTGGCGATATACAGAAGCAAACCTTACATAGGCAATTTGATCAACTTTTTCTAAATGACGCATAACCGTTTCCCCAATAAGTTCTGAGCTAATTTCTGCTTCACCTTGTGAACGCAGCTCCCGTTCTATATCAGAGCCAATTTCCTGAATTTTTTCATAAGACATTGGTCGTTTTTCAAAGGCTTTGATAAGTCCACTCAAAAGTTTTTGAGAATCAAAAAGCTCACGCCGTCCATCTTTCTTAGTAACCAGCAAAGGTGTTTCTTCATATTTTTCATAAGTTGTAAACCGTCTTCCACATTCAGGGCATTCGCGACGTCTCCGAATTGATGTACTTCCATCAATGGCCCTAGAATCTACAACACGACTATCACCATAGGAACAAAAGGGGCATTTCACTATTACCGACCTCATTTCCGTATAAATTAACTATAGCAATTATAGCATAAACTATATATTGCGTCCATATTGTTATCATCTACTAAATGTTGTAAAAAAAACCGCAATCCTCGACGGGACTGCGGTTGTACAAATCTTTAGTTGGGAGGGCTTAAATTACTTACTGCGAATCCATGGTGGAATATCAGAAGAAGGAGGTGCAAAATTATCAACAGCACTATTTACTGATTTTTTATGAGTAAAAGAGCCACCTAATTCAGCGAAAGGTTTTGGGGCCGTTCCCGGAACAGCTGGTTTTTTACCATCAATACCTGTGGCAATAACAGTAACACGAATTTCATCGTCTAACGACTCATCAATAGTTGCACCGAAAATAATCATAGCATCAGGATCAACAGCATCAGTAATAATATTGCAAGCCTCGTTGACATCCATCAAAGTCAACTCTTTGCCGCCTGTGATATTTAGAAGAATACCACGAGCCCCGTCAATAGTGCTCTCCAATAAAGGACTCTTAATAGCTGCTTCAGCCGCAGTTGAAGCTCCGCCGTCGCCTTTAGCACTACCAATACCCCATCATAGCAGAACCAGCATCAGTCATGATTGTTTTCACATCATTGAAATCCGCATTAATAAGGCCAGGAACACCAATTAAGTCAGTTATACCTTGAACACCTTGACGAAGTACATCATCAGCGATGTGGAAAGCCTCCAGCATAGAAGTCCTTCTATCTACAACTTGTAATAAGCGATCATTTGGAATAATAATCAACGCATCAACAGAAGCTTTTAGATTAACAATACCTTGTTCAGCTTGATTGTAACGACGTCTGCCTTCGAAAGTAAACGGTTTAGTCACAACACCAACAGTCAAAGCTCCTGCTTGTTTAGCGCATTCAGCAACTATATGAGCACCGCCAGTTCCGGTTCCTCCACCCATACCTGAAGTAACAAATACCATATCAGCACCCTTAAGAGCCTCAACGATCTGATCACGAGATTCTTGCGCTGCCTTTTCACCAACCTCAGGATTAGCTCCAGCACCCAATCCACGTGTTAATTCTTCACCTATTTGTATACGCGTTGGTGCTTGGGACAAAAGTAATGCCTGTGCATCACAGTTAATTGCAATAAACTCTACACCTTGAAGTCCTGCTTCAATCATGCGGTTAACAGCATTATTACCGCCACCGCCAACACCTATAACTTTAATATTTGCCAACGGCTGATTATTTTTTTCTACATTGAACATGTTACATGCTCCTCCCTAAACTAAAGTATCTTTTTGCCAAACAAAACATACTAACAATATTATAA
>JAAYAE010000361.1 GCA_012719555.1 Acholeplasmataceae bacterium
CTTCATTATTGATACCGTAAAGAAAATCCTTTTTTTTGACGTGGCCGGTAGCCATAGCAAAAAACACTATGATTCCAAACGGACGTTGAGCAACGACAATGCATCCAAATTGGCTATCTAGGATTGGAAAATATCTAAGATTTCTTTCTGCTAAGGGTCTTTATAGATGAGGACATAAGGTAAAGAATTTATCTGGGGGTCTTGCAGATAATTTTGTTTGCAGGAAATGGTAGATTCAATATTATTTTCCTCAATTATAAAAAGTTTTTTAAATATGGAAAGGGGGAGGGTAGGCTACTAGAATTGAAAAATATTTTATTTTCAATTGTTTGGTCTTTAAGCTTTTCTATGCTTTACTATGAAAAGAGAGGGTGATCTTATGTCACAAGCAGTAAAATGTTTAATCGTCTTAGTTATTATTGCACTTTTATTTGTTACCGAACTTATTCCTTTGGCTATTACCGCCATGGGTGGAGCAATTGCCTGCGGTATGCTAGGATTTATTCCAGCTAAAACAGTTTTTTCCGGATTGTCTAATTCTACAGTTGTTCTTTTTGCAGGCATGTTTGTTGTTGGCGCTGCCATGTTCTACACCGGCCTTGCACAAAAAATTGGTAACGGGGTTGTTAAAGTTTCCGGTACCAGTGAAAATGGGTTGATGTTTGGTATTATGGTTGTTGCTGCTGCGTTGTCCTCAGTATTGTCTAATACAGGCACGGCAGCTTGCTTGCTTCCTGTAGTTTTAGGTATTTGTTCTGCAGCTAAGATACCTGCATCTAGGCAATTAATGCCTTTGGCTTTTGCAGCAGGTCTTGGTGGTGTTATTACCATGGTTGGTACACCTCCTAATATTATTGCCAATGGTGCTTTACAAGCCGCTGGTATCAAAGATACTTTTGGTTTCTTTGAATATGCTTGGATTGGTATTCCATTGACCGTTGTTGGTATTCTTTATATGATGTTTATTGGTAAACATTTACTGCCGGCGGCTGCATTGGACGCTGATCAAGAAATTGAGCAAGAAATTGAAGCCGGTGACACTAGTTCTAAAAAACAATGGATTTCCGGTGCTATTTTATTGGTTGTTGTAATTGTTATGGCTGTAGGTGATAGCATTGGGTTGAAGGGTATTGTTACCTTAGAGATGGCTGCTATTGTAGGGGCTATGATTTCAGTGCTTTCGGGTTGCTTAACAGAAAAGCAAGCCTATGCTTCAATTGACTGGGTTACTATTTTCTTGTTTGCAGGTATGATGCCTGTATCCACTGCTATGGATAAAACCGGCGCAGGAAAATTAATTGCTGAATGGACCGTTGGTATTATGGGTGGATCTCCTTCTCCTATGATAGTTACTAGTGTTCTGTTCATCCTTTCTTGTGGTTTAACACAATTTATGTCCAACACTGCAGCTGCCGCACTTTTGTGCCCCATCGGTGTTGCTATTTCCAAACAATTAGGTGCATCACCTAAAGCTGTTTTGATGGCTATAGCCGTTGCTGCATCTTGTGCATTTGCATCTCCTGTAGGAACGCCTCCTAATACATTAGTACTTGGGCCTGGCGGTTATAAGTTTATGGACTATGTAAAAGCCGGTACTGGTTTGTGCGTTGTATCTTTTATAGTATCTATAATTGTAATTCCTATGGTATGGCCATTTTTCCCGGGGAAATAATTAAGCTATAGTTAAAAATGAAGGTGCTTAATTGTACCAAACAAAGTGAAATTGGCTAGTAGCAAGTTTCACTTTGTGGTGCAGTTTCATAAAAAGGAAGTGTAATATATGGAAGGTGCAACAAGTAATCCATGGTTAATCGCGATTATCAATATGACAATTGTTTTCGGTGTATTAATCGTTTTAGGTGGGATTATGAAACTTATTCGCATGTTTGATTGTCAAGTTATGGGAACTAAGTAAGACATAAATTAAGAAAAGAGTGTGAAATTAATGGATGCATTTCTTGTAGCTCTCATGTCAGTGTGGAACGACAGTGGTTTTAACGCTTTCACAGTCGGCAACGCTATCATGATGTTAGTTGGTATTGTTTTGCTTTATTTGGCACTGTCAAAAGGGTTTGAGCCGTTGCTATTAACCCCTATTGCCTTTGGTTGTATTCTAGCGAATGTACCAAAAACCGGATTTGAGTCAGACCCCGGTATTATGCAAGTAATTCTTTACGGTATTAATAATGAAGTTTTCCCTCCGTTGATTTTCTTGGGAGTTGGCGCTATGACGGATTTTGGTCCGCGTATTGCCAATCCAAAAACTTTGCTTTTGGGAGCAGCTGCTCAAGCAGGTGTTTTCGTGGCTTTAATCGGTGCCTTGCTTTTAGGTTTCGATATGCGTGAAGCTGCATCAATTGGTATAATTGGTGGTGCTGATGGACCTACGGCTATTTATTTGACAATGAAGATGGCTCCACATTTGTTGGGCGCTATTGCCGTAGCTGCTTATTCTTACATGTCACTGGTTCCTCTTATTCAACCTCCTATCATGAAGTTATTTACTTCTGTAGCAGACCGCAAAATTGTTATGGAGCAATTGCGCCCCGTAACCCATTTTGAAAGAATGGTTTTCCCGGTAGTAACCACTATATTTATTTCTTTACTATTGCCACCGGTTTGTTCCTTGATTGGTATGTTGATGTTGGGCAATTTGTTTAGAGAAGCCGGTTGTTTGGATCGTTTGTCAGATACCGCACAAAATTCATTAATGAATATTGTAACTATCATGTTGGCAACTGGTACTGGCTTAACAATGAAGGCTGAAAGTTTCTTAAACTATCAAACCATACTAATTATTTGTTTAGGACTTATTGCTTTTGCCGGTGGTACTGCAGCTGGCGTTTTGTTCGGACAAGTTATGAAATTTGCTGATGGTGGCAAAACTAATCCTTTGATTGGTTCTGCTGGTGTATCCGCAGTTCCTATGGCAGCTCGTGTTTCTCAGATTGTTGGCCAAAAGGCTAACCCTGGTAACTTCTTGTTAATGCATGCTATGGGACCAAACGTTGCAGGCGTAATTGGTACGGCTGTTGCTGCCGGTACTATGCTTGCTATGATTGGACCTGCTCCAATTAAGTAAAATAAAATTTTTTAAAATGTATAGCTTAATCTGATTAAAATTTAATACATGACTAAGGGGC
>JAAYAE010000362.1 GCA_012719555.1 Acholeplasmataceae bacterium
GTTACTACCATTACGAATGGTCGTTATACGAAAATTGCTTCGGCGCACCGCACCATTTAAATACCCTGCGCAAGTATCATCACATCTTGAAAACAACATTTGCAATATAGAATTTTTCTTTAAATTATCGCGTAATATCTGCACTACCTGTGTCTTTTCCTTGTCTGTTACCAGAACTACCTTACCATAGGGGAATAATATCATTAATCTATACACTTCCTATTTTGTTAATACGATTATTATACATGCAAACTCGTTCACATGATAGTATTTGTGCTAAAATAGAGTAGAAAAATGCAAAAAAATTATCATATTGGCTTAGTAACGCTAGCAAAAACTATAGCCCATACACTTTTTTATATAAGGAGATTTTATTATGGCTCTATGTTATGTCTGTCCACATCGCTGCGGAGTGGAGAGACCTCAAACTATGCATTCAGAAGGTGTCTTTGGTTCCTGCAATTGCGGTATGAAGCCTATTGTAGCCAAAGCAGGCCTACATATGTGGGAAGAACCTTGCATTAGCGGTAAACGTGGCAGCGGTACTGTTTTTTTTAGCGGGTGTAATTTGCATTGCATCTTCTGCCAAAATTACGATATTAGCTGTCAAAGAAAGGGTAAAGAAATTACAATTGAACGCTTGCAAGCTATATACCAAGAGCTTATTGCTAAAGGCGCTCACAACATTAATTTGGTTACCCCTACCCACTTTACTGAGGCTATTTTAAAAAGCCTGTCAATACCACTTTCCGTGCCTGTAGTCTATAACACCAGTGGCTTTGAAACCCTAGATACTCTAGGTAGCTTAAAAGGTAAGGTCCAAATTTATCTACCGGACCTTAAATACAGTAATAACAACCTTGCCATAAAATATAGTAATGCGCCTGATTATTTTCGGATAGCTAAAGCCGCCATTAAAGAAATGTATAAACAAGTTGGTGACTATAAACTTGATAGTGAAGGAATTATGACTAGTGGAGTAATTATAAGGCACCTAATATTACCTAACAATTTAGAAAACAGCAAAAATATTATTGACTGGGTATCTGATAATTTCAACCCTGGGCAAGTTATGTTCAGTCTTATGCATCAATATATACCATGCGGAAATGCCAATATTTACCCGGAGATTAATCGCAAATTAACAAGTGCTGAATACAAAGAAGTGGAAGATTATTTGTATTCCAGCAATATTGAAGACGGCTTTGTTCAAGAAGAAGAAGCCGCTGACTCTGATTTCATCCCTACCTTTGATGGCGATGGTGTATAAATAAAAATAAACCGACACTTCTATTAAAAATGAAGTGCCGGTTTTTTATTTTGTAAATATAGCCCTAGGAATATTATTCTTATTCAACAGTTACCGATTTGGCGAGATTACGAGGCTTATCAACATCACAGCCTCTTGTCAGAGCTGCGTAGTAAGCTAATAATTGCAATGGCAATACTGCTTCTAAAGGTGCTAAATATTTGTCAGTCTTTGGTATATATATAACATGATCAGCATGCTGGGCAAGTTTCTTATCACCTTCCATGCCAATACCAATAACAACAGCATCTCGAGCCTTTACTTCCTGCAAATTACTAATAGTTTTTTCATATACATCCGGCTGCGTTGCCAAAACTATAACAGGAACACCCTCTACGATTAACGCCAAAGTACCATGTTTTAGTTCCCCTGCAGCATAAGCCTCAGCATGAATATAAGAAATCTCTTTAAGTTTTAGCGCACCTTCTAAGGCCACCGCATAATCAAGTGAACGGCCTAAGAAGAAAGCATCTTCACTGCTGCCATATTTTGTCGCAAATATTTTAATCTGCTCAACATTTTCTAGCATCTTATGAATTTGCTCAGGTATCTCACGAATACCAACAATTAGCTCCTGTAAACGGTCTACTGTCACTGTATTGCGCAATTGTGCAATGTACATGGACAATAAAAGCATTATCAAAAGCTGTGTTGTATATGCTTTAGTAGAAGCTACAGCAATTTCAGGACCAGCATATGTATACACCACTTGATCGGCTTCACGAGCTATAGAAGACCCAACAACATTGGTTACAGCCAACGTACGAGCTCCCAAACGTTTTGCTTCTTTCAAAGCCTCTAATGTATCAATGGTTTCACCGGATTGACTGATTACAATACACAGGCAGTTGCCATCAATAATTGGCAGGCGATAACGGAATTCACTAGCTATATCAACTTCCACAGATATTCTAGCCATTTGCTCAATATAATATTTTCCTACAACACCGGCGTGATAAGCAGTACCACAAGCTACAATAAAAATCTTGTTAATGCCCTTTAGTTCTTCAGGTGTCCAATTTAATTCAGAAAATACTACGGCATCGTTGGTTTTAGCCAACCTTCCAAGCATAGTATCACGCATAGCCTTTGGTTGTTCATAAATTTCTTTCAACATGAAATGTTCAAAACCGCCTTTTTCAGCCGCTTCCGCATTCCAATTAACTTCAAAAATCTTTTTACTGATAGGCGTACCATTTATGTCCTGTACCCAAACATTATCTTTAGTTACTGTGGCAATCTCACCATCACTCATAATAAAAGTACGACGTGTTTTAGCTATAATTGCCGGTATATCTGACGCAATAAAATTTTCACCATTGCCTAAGCCAATAACCAAGGGATTGGATTTTTTTGTACAAATAAGTTTTCCCGGTTCCTTAGCACACATAAATACTAACGAATAGGAACCTTCTATCATTCCCAAAACTTTTTTGACAGTGTCTTCAAAGTCTCCTGTATAATACTCCGACATTAAATGTGCAACGACTTCTGTGTCAGTTTCTGATAGAAAGGTATGCCCTTTGGCCTGCAAATCTTGTTTTAAGCCCAAATAATTTTCAATAATGCCATTGTGCACAACAACAAATTCGCCACTGGAATCAGCATGGGGATGAGAATTAACATCACTAGGCCGACCATGGGTTGCCCAACGAGTGTGCCCAATGCCCATAGTACCTTCCGGCATATTTCCTTTTAATTTTTGTTTTAGAGCCTCTAGACGCCCTACACATTTTTCAATGCAAATCTTACCTTTGTTGTATACAGCTACGCCTGCAGAATCATAGCCACGGTATTCCAGCTTACTCATACCGTCAAGTAAAAATGGTATTGCCTGCTTATCTCCTATATATCCAACGATACCGCACATGGTAGTATCCTCCTATAATTTACTTGCCAAACTGCCACAGAAATTTTGTCCCCATCGTTACCGACAAGTTTTGTATTCTGCTTACGGTTGCAGTCAACCGAGAGGCACCCGCTGACTAATCGATTAACCTCTCCCTCGTCTACCGCCAAAACGGTACTTGCGCTGATTTCCAAAGCATCTTCCTTTGCGTGCTCCTTTCATGCACACAACAAGCCGCACAGGTGGCATTCCCATGCGGCACGTCTTTGTGATTGCTACTATCATACTATTTTTTAACAATTTGGTCAACCGTTAACCTTAAGCAAGCTCTTGTCGTACAACAATGGCAATAGACTCTGCTATACACTCTAATTGACTCTGGTCAGGTCCCTCCGCCATAATACGAATTAAAGGTTCTGTCCCCGAAGCACGCACCAATATTTGTCCGTTGTCACCCAGTTCCTGCTTATATTGTTCCGTTATCTTGAGAATATTTTTGTTTTGTTCCCATCCATGTTTATCTTTTACTCTCACATTAAGCAAAATCTGCGGGAAAACCTGCATTAAACTCCCCATTTTTGATAAAGTCTGATTATTGTGAGCAACAGCCCCCAATAACTTTACAGCCGTCAAAATACCGTCACCGGTTTTAGCATAGTCCGCAAAAATAATGTGTCCTGATTGTTCTCCGCCTAGTTTATAACCATTTTTCATCATTTTCTCTAGGACGTACCGGTCACCTACACTAGTTGTAACACAGCTTCCACCATATTTTTTCATGGCTTGGTGCAAACCCACATTACTCATAACCGTTGTCACTAAAACATTATCTTTGAGCTTATTCTGCTTCATCAATTCAAGAGCGCAAATAAGCATAATTTGATCACCATCTAAAACTTTCCCCATCTCATCAACTACCAAACAGCGATCAGCATCACCATCATTGGCAACTCCGGCATCAGCTCCACATTCTATAACCTTTTTTTGTAATGCTTCTAAATGTGTTGAACCACAACCATTGTTAATGTTGATACCATTTGGGTGATTGAAAATAGGAATAACCTCTGCTCCCAAAGCACTTAGTATTATGGGGGCTATTTCACTATTAGCACCATTGGAACAATCCATGACAATTTTTAGACCATTTAGTCTATGATCTGCACATTCCACAATATGCTTTATATATAGGTCTCCCTTATCTGTCTCCAAAATGACTCTACCCAAAGATGATCCTGTAGGGGTTTTTTCGTAATCAATAGGGGTTGCTACGATATTTTCGATTTCATCTTCAACTGCATCCGGTAATTTATGCCCTGTTTGCGAAAAAAATTTGATGCCATTATCTTCAAAGGGGTTATGTGATGCTGAAATCACAACACCGGCATTAGCCTTTAATTTCTCTGTTAAAAAAGATACAGCTGGTGTAGGGATTACTCCCAATAGATGAGCATTACCACCGGCACTGCATATGCCTGCCGCCAAAGCCGCTTCTAACATTGTCCCTGATAAGCGTGTATCACGTCCAATAATAATCTTAGGCGTAGTAGTTTCACGTCCAAAATAAATTGCAGCCGCTCTTCCTAATCTAAAAGCCAATTCCGGCGTTAATTCAGAATTAGCAACTCCCCTTACCCCATCTGTCCCAAACAATCTTGTCATAGTAGCCTCCAAATTATACATTTCCGCCACAGCAACAACAATTAGTACTTACTGTTATTTTCCTTGCTGCGTCTTCCTCCCAGCTCGCTTAGCATTTCTCCGGGAGTAATATTATGATATGCCAAAAGCACTAGACAATGATACCATAAGTCACTCATCTCGTAAATAACTTCTTCATTACTATTATTTTTTGAAGCAATAATAGTTTCCGCGGCTTCTTCGCCAACTTTTTTAAGAATTTTATCCTGTCCTGACATAAAAAGATACTTAGTATAAGATTTTTCTCCTCCATGAAGTTTTTTATCCTGAATAACATCATAAAGTTCAAATAAGACCCCTGGTAATTTTGGATCAGAGGCTACTGGCAAGTTCTGCCCGTTAGCACTATTCCATAATGGATAGTTAAAGCAGGAATAATCCCCTTTATGACAAGCTACTCCTTTTTGTTCTACCTTGACCAGAAGAGTATCCCCATCGCAGTCATAGGTTATGTTTATCACTTTTTGCGTATTTCCGCTGGTAGCACCCTTATTCCACAACTCCTGCCTACTCCTACTCCAAAACCAAGTGTATCCTGTCTCTGCTGTACGAGCTAAAGATTCCCCATTCATATATGCCAACATTAAAACTGCATCTGTTTTAACATCTTGCACAATAGCCGGAATTAAACCCTTGTCATCAAATTTTAATTTGCTGAAATCTATTTTCATAATCTTACCTCCACTCCGCGCTGAGCCAAATATTTTTTTACTTGGCTAATAGTAAATTGTTTATAGTGAAAAACAGACGCTGCTAGTACTGCATCTGCTTTACCCAAAGTTAATACATCATAAAAGTGTTCTAATTGCCCTGCACCACCTGAGGCAATAACGGGAACTGATACTGCTTCTGCCACTGCCCTTGTTAAGGGGATATCATACCCGCTCTTAGTTCCATCTGCGTCCATACTTGTTAGAAGGATTTCCCCTGCCCCCAAGGAAACTGCTTTCTTTATCCACCATAGTGCATCAATACCCGTAGGTGTCCGGCCGCCGTTTACATAAACTTCCCATTTGCCATCCCCTGAGCGTTTAGCATCCACTGCCAATACTATGCATTGATTGCCAAAAAGTTTAGCCCCTTGCGCAATCAGCATGGGATCTTTTACTGCTGCGGAATTCACCGATATCTTATCTGCCCCTGCTTTTAAGGTGTTTCTAATATCTTCTACCGTAGTAATCCCACCGCCCACAGTTAAGGGCATAAATACTTCACCGGCCGTACGATTAACAACATCCAGCATAGATTTTCTTTTCTCTACGGAAGCAGTAATATCCAAAAATACTAATTCATCGGCTCTTTCGGCATCATAGATGCCGGCAAGTTCTACAGGATCTCCCGCATCTCTTAACTCCACAAAATTAGTTCCTTTAACTACTCTTCCGGCCTTAACATCTAAGCAAGGTATTATTCTTTTAGTATGCATACTATTTCTCCTTTGCTACGGCCAAAGCTTCTGCCAAATCTACCGCTCCGGTATAAATAGCTTTCCCAATAATGCAACCCTCAATACCCAAATCTTCATACTTCTTAAGTTTAGCAATATCCTCCAAAGAGGAAACTCCACCGGAAGCGATAATTTTTACGCCTGAGGACATCGCCATTTGTGCCGTAGCTTCTACGTTGACACCTGAAAGATTTCCATCACGGGCAATATCCGTAAAAACAATATGTTCAACGCCAACTTGGGACATTTTTTTTGCTAATTCTAAAGCCTGCATTCCACCACGAACACCCCAACCTTCTACTGCTGCCTCTCCGTCCTTGGCATCAATTCCTACCACGATTTGCCCAGGAAATTTTGCACATGCTTCTTTAACCAGAGCAGGATTTTTCACTGCCACCGAGCCTAGGATGACCCTAGTTACGCCCAGCGATAAAAGTTGCTCCATATTCTTTAAAGTACGTATACCTCCACCTACCTGCACCGGAATATTAGCATGTGCCAAAATATTTTGGATAGCATCCAAATTACGGCTGGCACCGGCCAGAGCTCCATCTAAATCAACTACATGCAAATACTCTGCCCCCGCCTTGGTCCAGCGTTCAACGATATCCACAGGATTATCCGCAAAAACAGTTTCCTTGTCAAATCTACCCTCTGTTAGACGCACACAGCGTCCCCCGCGTATATCAATGGCCGGGAAAATTATCATGGTTTCCACTCCTTAAATGCTTGTAAAATTTCTATGCCAACACTACTTGACTTCTCCGGATGAAATTGCACAGCTTGCACATTTCCCCGACCTACAGAAGCCGTTATTTGAGTGCCATAATCACACACAGATGTAATTATACTTTTATCTTTAGGTACCGCATGATAGCTGTGAACAAAATAGACAAATTCACCTGCAGCTTTATTAAGAATTGGTGACGGGCTTTTTAGCTCCAGTCTGTTCCAACCCATATGGGGTATTTTAAAAGTCGTTCTTATCTTTTCTACTTGCCCCTCAAAAAAACCCAGTCCTTTAACCCCGGGGGCTTCCTCACTACCCTCAAATAAAAGTTGTTCACCCAAACAAATTCCTAAGAATGGTTTACCACTATTTAGCGCATTAAGCAATACCTTAGTTAAACCATAACTATTAATATTCTCCATACAGTCACCAAAAGCGCCTACACCCGGTAAAATCACTTTATCGGCAGATGCAATAATAAGTGGATCTGAAGATATTGTAACGTTTCCGCCTACCTTTACCAGCGCCTTATTTACGCTATGTAAATTGCCCATACCATAATCAACAACTACTATTTTTTCGTTCATAGGCTCCCCTTACTACTCATTACGCCTTTAACTCTAGGGTCATTTGCAACTCCGTCAGCTAGGGCACGAGCAAAAGCTTTAAAAATAGCTTCAACCATATGATGAGTGTTATTTCCTTCCAACAAGTGTACATGCAAAGTAAGTCCACTTTCCATAGCTAAAGCGCGGAAAAATTCTTCCACCATTTCGGCCTCCATATTTCCCAGTTTGACCTTTGGTATTTCTGCGCGCCATATTAGGAATGGACGTCCGCTAAAATCTAGAGCTACTTGTGCTAAAGCTTCATCCATAGGTAATAAGCAAGTACCATAGCGGTGAATACCGCATTTATCCCCTAGAGCTTGCTTTAGTGCCTGTCCTAAGGCAATTCCGCAATCTTCTACAGTATGATGAGAATCAACTTGCAAGTCACCCTCAGCTTTCACTTGCAAATCAAAAAAGCCATGTTTTGCTACGAGCGTAAGCATATGGTCCAAAAAACCAACACCTGTAGCAATATCCGCACAACCGGTACCATCTAAATTAATTTCTAAACTTACTTTTGTTTCCAAGGTTTTACGTTCTATTTTTGCTTTACGCATTTATTATTCCCCCGCTCTTTGACATATTGCCGCCAAGGTCGCTGCTATCTTAATATTCTCATCCTCAGTACCAATGGTCAATCTAATTCCACCAGGTAAGGCAGGGTGATTTGAAAAGTTTCTCACTAGAATTTTTTCGGCTAAAAGCTCCTGAAAAACTAACGAGCCGGCCATGTTTTCATTACTGCCAAGCAGTTTATACCCTTTCTTTATCGCGTAACGGGAAAGTTTGAATGCTAAATCTGCCGAAGGTAAAAAAAACAAAAAATTTGTTTCAGAATCAAAAACATTAAAACCTAAGCTTTCTAATTTTCCCTGCATTTTATTTCTTTGCCGGCGTATTAGCTGAACACGGTCAGCAAAAAGTTTTTTATGTTCATATGTTTTAAGAGCAACCATAAGCGAATAACTATTAACGTGATACGGCAGCAGCACTTTTTGCATAATTCTGATTAACTCGGTACTTCCTGTACCATAACCTACACGCAGCCCTGCTAAGCCATAGGCTTTAGAAAAAGTGCGAAGACATAAAAAGTTAGTGTATTTTTCTAAAAGACTCATGGTAGAAATCTTGTTTCCTGTATCCGGCTCTTGTGCAAACTCCATATAAGCTTCATCCATAATTACCGGACAAGAAACTCCTGCCAAGATTTTTTCTATATTTTCCAGAGAATTGAAGTTCCCTGTTGGATTATTGGGATTACAAACAATCAGCAGGCTTGGATTTTCCCTTTGGCAAAAGTCTATGACAGCCTCCGGATCAATATAACCATCTTGAGTTAACGTATACGGCGCTCCTATGCTATCAGCCATTTGTACATATACACCATACATAGAAAATGATGGATAAGGGAAGGCTATTTTGCTGCCCATACCACCAAAGGCAAAACAGGCCTTTTCTAAAAGTTCGCTAGACCCGTTGCCTATAATAATTTGCTCCTGTTCTACATGCAAATCATTGCCTAAAGCTCTACCTAATTTCCCCGTATCCAGTGGTGGGTAGCGATTAAAAAGGAATTTTTTTGTTTCTTCCAAAATTTGCGTTAAAACTTCTTTGGGCAGATTCCAGTTCGATTCGTTAGCATTCACTACTATATCAGCATCAGGAACCGTCTCAACACTATATTCTTCCAATTTATCCAGCCCCAAACGAGCAGTCATTTCTTTCATTTTTTATTTATCTCCTTTGCGAATTCTAATAGCATTAGCATGAGCTTTTAATCCCTCGGCTTCTGCCATTTCAATTATATCATCAGAAACTGCAGCCAATGCTTTTTCCGTGTAAGCAATAATACTGGTTTTTTTCATAAATGTTTCTACATTCAAAACAGAATAGAATCTTGCGGTTCCGCCTGTTGGTAAAATATGATTTGGTCCGGCATAATAGTCCCCTAATGGTTCAGGCGAATATGCCCCTAAAAATATTGCCCCTGCGTTATGAATATACGGTAATATGGCAAAAGGTTCTTTAGTATTAATTTCCAAATGTTCAGGCGCAGACAAATTCGCCATTTCTATTACGGTCTCCATATCTTTAGCAACTATAATTTTACCTTGTTTAGCTAGGGCTTGAGCTGCTATTTCCTTACGTGGTAACTTGGCAAGCTGTTCTTCAACTTCTAGAGCCGTAGCTTCAGCAATTTTCATATCATCTACAACTAAAATGGCAGACGCCAGAGGATCATGCTCTGCTTGACTTAGTAAATCTGCTGCCAAATACTTGGGGTTGGCCGTAGCATCTGCTACAATCAATATTTCACTTGGTCCTGCAAGCATGTCAATATCACAGTGACCATAGACTGCCTTTTTAGCTAAAGTAACGAAAATATTCCCAGGTCCTGTAATCTTGCAAACCTTAGGTACAGATTCTGTGCCAAAAGCTAAAGCAGCTATAGCTTGGGCCCCACCCATTTTGTAAATATTTTTTATCCCAATAAGATCCGCAGTCGCTAGCACATAGGGATTAACTTTACCATCCTTACCGGGTGGGACTGCCATTACTATTTGGGGAACACCTGCTACAATAGCAGGGATTGCATTCATTATAACGGAAGATGGATAAGCGGCCGTGCCACCTGGGACATAAATTCCTACAGAGTCTAGTGGAGTTACCTTTTGTCCTAACATTGCACCATAAGCACGATTGGTAAGCCAAGATTTAGGCAGTTGCTCTTCATGGAAACGTTTTACGTTAGAAATTGCCCTACCAATAGCTTCCATTACTTCTGACTTAACAATATTTTTTGCCTCTAAGAATTCATCTTTGGTAACTTTCAAATTTTCTTTGGTAAGTCCCGCCTTGTCAATAAGATTCGTATAATACAAAAGCTTTTCGTCACCACCGGTGCGTACCTGGGCAACTATTTTTTCAACCACTTGGGCAGCTGTAAGAGGTTCTCCAAACATAGCTGTAACACCTGCTTGAACATTGGGTGAAAGTTGGCATTCATCAAAAGCTTTTTTCTTCATTAAACCTATAATTTCTTTAGCCGATAATTTTCGGGCATCTGTTACTTGCATTTTGTATTCTCCTCTTCTAGGACAACTCTTAAATCCTTTACTAATTTATTTAAACGTTCAAACTGTAATTTGAAACTTACTTTATTAGCTATAAGACGTGCACTGGCATGATAAACAACATCAAGCTCTACCAGTTTGTTTTCTTTTAAAGTGGTTCCTGTTTCAACAATATCTACGATTAATTCGCTCAAACCAACAATAGGAGCAAGTTCAATAGAACCATTTAATTTAATAATTTCCGTTTGAATACCAAGCTTATCAAAATATTTACGAGCACTGTTGTGATATTTTGTAGCTACACGCAAATGCGCGTAGTCAGTTAAATTTGGGCGGCGTTTATGCTCCGGCACGGCTAACATCAGTCTGCATTTACCATATTTCAAATCCAATAACTCATAAACATCTTTATCTTCTTCCAACAAAACATCCTTACCTATAATGCCAATATCTGCAGCTCCATATTCAACGTAAGTTGGCAAATCTACCGTTTTGGTAATAATGAATCTCACTTTTGTTTCTTCATTAGTAATGACTAATTTGCGAGAATCTTCTACAACATTTTCAGCACTATAACCAACTTTAGCTAAAAGCTCAACCGACTTAGCAAATAGCTTCCCCTTAGGCAAAGCTATAGTTAAATAATCCATTTGTACACTTCCCTTTATAGTTTTAACTTATTTTAAATATACCAACGAATTGCAATGATTTATTTTTTTTAGTTCCATAGCTTGTATTTCCGTAGTCTCTGTCGTAGCCATTTTAACCGTTTTTCCTTGTTTGCGAAGTTCGGTAACCTTTTTTATAGCCTCATGTACTTTATCATGACCCCAAGCAACCAACACATCCCAATCAGAGCTAATATTTAAATTATTTTGTCGTTCCAAGACTAACATAATACGATCTATACCCATAGCAAAACCTGTAGCTGGACAATCTTGTCCAAAAGATTTCATCATGCTATCGTAGCGACCACCACCGCAAATATTAAAACCCATATTTGCCGTATAAACTTCAAACACCATACCCGTATAATAGTCAAGGTTTCTGTTAAGGCTTAAATCAAAAGAAATAAATTTAGCCACACCATACTCTTTAGCTAAATTATAAATATCCGCTAAATTACGTAAAGCTGCACGACTTTTTTCATTTTTCACTAATCCTAATAATTCTTCAATTAATTCTTCCCCACCATGTAAAAAGAGTAATCTATTAAAAATGGCTTTTAACTCCGGAGTTAAATACAATTTATGAATTATTTGTTCCAAACCAACGGCATTGTGTTCCAACACTGCTTTTTCAATGGCCACAGCATCTTTTTCCCCTATCTGCGCTTCTTCCATTAATCCTGCCAAAAATTCTATATGTCCCAGACTTAAAGTAAAATCAACAAGTCCTGCTGCTTGTAATGAAGCTATTGCCAGAGCTAAAACCTCAGCATCTGCCGTTGGTTCTGCCGCTCCCATAAGTTCAACTCCTGCTTGGCAAAATTCACATTGACGCCCTGCTTGTGTTTCTTCATAACGAAAAATATTTGCTATATAAAACAAACGTTTCAGGCTTTTATCTTTACTAAGTCTTGTTGATACCATGCGGGCTAAGGGGGTCGTCATATCACTGCGCAAAACTAAAGTGCGATTATTACGATCCAAAAACTTCATACTTTCATCTGATATTCCACCATTACCAATAGCAAAGGTATCCAGATATTCAAATGTTGGTGTTGCTACTTCGTCATATCCCCATGTAAGGAAATTAGCAGCTATTTTATCTTCCATCTTCCGCTTTGCTCTCGCTTCTCCCGGCAAAATATCCTTTGTTCCATATGGAAGCTGCAGCACTTTATTATCGTTCATTTTTTTTGACTCCTCCGTCTATTACCTTCATTACTTTAACATAACCACCGGCTCCGTAATGCAGGCAGCGATTCACCCGTGATACTGTAGTACTGCTGGCTCCTGTAACCTTGGCTATGGCAGCATAATTTTCACCCTCATTTAGCATTTTTGCTACTTCTAACCGCTGAGCCATCGCTTTTACTTCGCTAACAGTACAAATATCCTCAAAGAAAGCATCACACTCTTCCTGTGTTTTAAGGCTTAAGACAGCAGTAAATAGTTGTTCTAAGTCAACGTCAAGTAACCGTTCTTTTAAAGACATATCATTTCCTCCTAATAATTAAAACTGAATACGCTTGGTCATCATATTCTCCACAATTTGAGGCCAAAATGCCTCTTCCTCTTTATCTCTCCATTACTTTACCACAATGCAGTGGTAAAGTGCAATAGCTTTATTCATATTTTTTAAAAAAATGTTGACAAACATTTAGTTTTTGTTGTAATATTCTCATAACAACTTTATAAAGTTCATCTAGAGTAGTCGAGGGAATGGCCCAATGACGCTACGGCAACCATCACAACTGTGAACGGTGCCAAGTCCACCAGGTTTACACCTGAAAGATGAAGAAGACTTAAACGGTTATTTAGTCCTCTTCTTCTGAAGAGGACTTTTTTATATAAGAAATCCAGAAAGAAGGTTTATCATGATTGAGTTGCAAAACGTTGAAAAAACTTATCAAAGCAAACACGGTAATGTGCTTGCTTTGAAAAAAACTAATTTAAAGATTGCAGCTGGAGAAATCTTCGGCGTAATCGGGCTATCAGGTGCAGGAAAAAGCACCCTGATTCGCTGTATTAATATGCTAGAAACACCTACCGGCGGTAAAGTTATCGTTGATGGTCAAGAACTAACCGCAATGAAAGACTCAGAGCTGCGCAAAGCCCGTCAAAACATTGGCATGATTTTCCAACATTTTAATCTCTTGGCTTGCAGAACTGTATATGACAATATTGCTTTCCCACTAGAAATTCAAGGCATGAGTAAAGATACCATAAAGCAAAAAGTTGAACCCCTATTAGCCTTAGTAGGACTTGAGGATAGAAGAAATCACTATCCTTCCCAATTATCCGGTGGACAAAAGCAAAGAGTGGGCATTGCTCGTGCTTTAGCGAGTAACCCAAAAATCCTTTTATGTGATGAGGCTACTTCTGCGTTAGATCCCCAAACTACAAAATCTATCTTAGGATTATTAAAAGATATAAATAAGCGCCTAAACTTGACCATAGTTCTTATTACTCATCAGATGCAAGTCGTTAAAGAGATTTGCGATCGAGTAGCGGTTATTGAAGATGGTACTATTATTGAAGAAGGAACTATGTTCGACCTCTTTACTAATCCTAAAACTCCAACTACCAAAGAGTTTATTAGCAGCATCAACAATGTTGAGCTGCCAGAAATATTGAAAACTGCTCCTATGAGCAAAGAATACCTTGATGGCAGCCGCCCACTAGTACGGCTTTCCTTTATTGGGGATTCTGCCGGTGATCCCCTTATTTCTACATTGATTAAAAAATACGATGTGGAGGTTAATATTATTTATGGCAACATAGATAGTATAAAGGATATTCCCTATGGCACCTTACTTATAGAAATTAGCGGAGATCGTGAACACATAAAAAATGCTATTAACTATTTACATGAAAGAAAGCTTAAAATCGAGGTGATTGGCTATGTCTCATGAAATGATTGAGTTATTATTAAAGGCCTTATGGGAAACTTGTTATATGGTTGCCGCTTCTACGGTATTAGCTACTTTGGTCGGTATGCCTCTAGGGATTATTTTAACAATAACCAGCAAAGGTCATATTTTGGAAAATAAATCTATTAACGCTATTTTAGGGGCAATAGTAAATGCCACTCGATCTACCCCTTTAATCATATTGATTGTTGCCATTATTCCTTTAACGCGTATGATTGTAGGTTCTTCCATTGGTACCACGGCTGCTATCGTTCCTTTAACAATTTCAGCAGCGCCTTTTATTGCAAGAATAATTGAGTCTTCTTTGTTGGAGATAGATCCGGGGGTAATAGAGGCGTCCCAATCCATGGGCGCCAGTCCGATGCAAATAATAAATAAGGTTTTATTACCTGAAGCAATGCACTCTATCGTTCTTGGTGTTACCCTAGCTATTATTAGCCTTATTGGTTACTCTGCTATGGCTGGCGCCTTAGGTGGGGGCGGTCTTGGCGACTTAGCTATTCGTTATGGCTA
>JAAYAE010000363.1 GCA_012719555.1 Acholeplasmataceae bacterium
ACCCAGGTGTTTTAATTTTAATCTTTGTTACCGGTAAATAATCAAGTCCCGGTACCTGAGGAACAATAGTCACGCCACTGTTGTGAGCTACATATTGTAAAGTGGCACTGCATTCTTGCGCCTCAGCAACAATGTTTGGTATTACGTTGATCTTTTTAAATTCAAGATTTAATTTTTTACGTAGGGCGCTATCTTCGTGTAATAAAATGAAAGGAAGATTGGCGATACTTTTAAAGGTAACGGCTTTTTTGTTTGCTAAAGGATGTCCGTTGGCTACTACCAAGAATAATTCTTGCTCTATGATAGGTACAGAAACGACAGAAGAATCAATATCAGCACATAGAGCTAAGTCTATTTTGCTTGTCTTTAAATCTTCTAAAAGTCCTTTTTGTAAATTTTGTGTATAGGTAAACTTAATACCTGCATTATCTTCATTTTTTTTAAAGTTTTCAACAATTTTGGGGACAATAGATGTAGATAAACTATAAATATAACCTATACTCACTTCTCCGGTAGTGGCAATCTGAATAGAATTTATTGCCTTAACCCCTTGATCTAAAATATCTAAGGCCTGATTTATATATTCTAAAAAGGTTTCACCATAAGGGCTAAGAGTAATATTGCGGCCATTTTTTGCAAAAAGCTCCACTCCCAATTCTTTTTCTAGTGAAGCAATGGCATAGCTCAAGCTTGGTTGTGATATATGTAAGACTTGTGCTGCTTTTGTGTAATGGAGAATTTTGGCTAGAGTTTGAAAGTATTCCAGTTGCGTTAATTTCATAAAATAGTCACCTTTCAATTAAGTCCTTTTCTCATGTTATCAAAAAGTACAAAATAGTTCAATAGTTATTCTCTATGAAAGCAATTAAGATTAAGTATTAGACTTAACAATAGGTCCGGCATATACTTTAGACAGCGGAAGGATAGATAAAGACAACTGAGAGGAGATTATATTATGAGTAAAGTAACAGAGAAACAACTTGCTGAATTGGAGGAAATGGTTGCAAGGGCGAAAAAAGCAGCAGCAATTATTGAAACTTATGATCAAAAACGGATAGATCATCTTTGTAAGGCAGTAGCATGGGCTATTTCCAATTTGCAAACATGGGGGCCCTTGTCTAAGGAAGCAGTAGAGGAAACAGGGCTAGGGGAATTTCAGTCTAAAGTTAATAAGCGCAACAAAATTCGCCTGATTTTACGAGATTGCTTAAGGCAAAAAAGCGTTGGGATTATTGAGGAGATACCGGAAAAAGGCCTGGTTAAATATGGTAAGCCGGTTGGTTTAATTGGTTGTTTGGTACCAACAACTAATCCTTGTTTAACTCCTGCCGGACAGGCAATTTTTGCTATTAAAGCTAGAGACGTAATGATTTTTTCTCCACATCCCAGAGCAAAAGTGGTTACAAATAAAACCGTTGAAATTATGCGGCAGGCATTAGTTAACGAAGGAGCCCCAGCCGATATTTTTCAATGCATTAAGCATCCAAGCATAGAATTGACTGATGAGTTAATGAAAAGAGCTGACTTAGTAATTGCAACCGGTGGACGTCCTATGGTTAAGGCCGCTTATAGTTCTGGGACACCGGCCTATGGTTCCGGAGCAGGAAATTCTACCATGATTATTGATGAGACCGCAGATGTAAAAGAAGCGGCAGAAAATACTCGAATAAGTAAAACTTCTGATTTTGGCTCAGGTTGTTCATGTGACGGTAACATAGTTATTAGTGCAGCAATTTTTGATGCTATGGTTCAAGCTTTGCAAGATGAAGGCGGCTACCTTGCAACTGCAGAAGAAGCGGAAGCTTTGAAAAAAGTTATTTGGGATGAAGATGGCCACCGTTTGCCTAACACAGTTGCTATTTCTCCCCAAAAATTGGCAGAAGCTGCTGGGTTTAATGTTGGTGATAAATATAAGTTTATCATGGTAATGGGCGATGGTATTGGAAAAGAGCATTTCTTTTCTAGTGAAAAACTAACTACATTGTTAGCACTTTTCAAATATGAAGGTGAATTTGAAAACGCTATTAAAGCCATGAAAGCTATATATGAAGTCGGTGGTAAGGGGCATTCTTGCGGTATTTATTCCTTTAACGATGATCATATTAATCGCTTAGCAATGGCAGCACCTGTTTCTAGGATGATGGTGCGCCAACCACAAAATAAAGCTAATGCCGGCTCTAGCACTAATGGTATGCCGGCAACATCCTCCATGGGATGTGGAACTTGGGGTGGCAATATTGTTTCTGAAAATATTTGTCTGAAACATTATATGAATACAACTTGGGTTGCCAGACCAATTCCTAAAGATATGCCTACAATGGAGGAGCTATTTGGGGATTTTTATAATTCTGAGATGGATTAATAAAAACATATATTGCAACTAAAGAAGCCAAATAGATTAAATGTGTGGCTTAAATAAAACTTCTAATATCCTCTGCCTACACTGTTGAAGACTTTTTTAATACAAGGATGTATTTCCCCTGACCTTAGGAAGCGTTCTTTTGTTTAGCCCACTTGATTTCTATTGACAACATCATTCCATATTGCTATGATTACTAAGTAAAACTATATATTGGAAAGATAATGATGGGGAGTAGTAAGAGTACGGGTTCCGCAGAGAGGATATGATTTGCTGAAACATGTCCGAACAATCGGCTTTGAAGTCGCCCTTGAATTGGTAAAGTGAAGATAGTAGCCTTGCCCGTTGTGCACGTTACGCATATGAGGTGTCCAAACTTTTTGTTTGGGAATTTAGGTGGTACCGCGAAAGTTATTTTCGTCCTATATCTGTGTAAACAGGTATAGGACGTTATTTTATTTTTAGTTGGCAATTTACACAATATGGAGGAAAAAAACAATGACTATTGAGACAAACGAAGAACACAATATTCCTAAAATTTATGATCCGGCTGCCGTAGAAAAAAAATGGTATGCCTATTGGGAGAAAAACAACTATTTTCATGCGGAAGTAGAGAAAAACAAAGAGGCTTTCAGCATTGTTATTCCGCCGCCGAATATTACAGGTCAATTACATATGGGACACGCTTTGGATAACACTTTGCAAGATATACTGATTCGTTGGCATCGGATGATGGGACATAATACTTTATGGATGCCGGGATATGACCATGCGGGCCTTGCTACGCAAATTAAAGTTGAAGAGGTAATAAAAAAAGAAGAGGGAAAAACTCGCTATGATTTGGGCCGTGAAGAGTTTCTTAAACGTGTTTGGCAGTGGAAAGAGCAATATGGTGATCGCATTGTTAATCAACTGAAATGCTTGGGCGTGTCCTGCGATTGGGAGCGTCAACGTTTTACCATGGATGAAGGTTGTTCTCAGGCGGTACGGGAAGTTTTTGTGTCTTTGTACGAAAAAGGACTTATTTATCAAGGCAGCCGCATCACTAATTGGTGTGTAAATTGTAATACGGCTCTGTCTGATATTGAAGTTGAACATGCCGATGAAGCAGGGCATTTATGGTATATTCGCTATCCGGTAGTAGAAGAGGAAGGGACCTATCTTACGATAGCTACTACTCGTCCTGAAACAATGTTAGGGGATACGGCAGTTGCAGTCAACCCGGAAGATAAGCGCTACGGGTACTTAGTAGGAAAAACTTTGCGTCTGCCTTTAACTGATAGAATTATACCGATTATTGCCGATTCTTATGTTGATTTGGAATTTGGTACAGGCGCTGTTAAAATAACGCCGTCTCATGATCCTAATGATTTTGAAATGGGTATGCGACATAATTTAGATAATATCGTTGTTATAGGTATGGATGGAAATATGACGGCGGAAGCAGGAAAATATGCGGGACAAGAACGTTATGAATGCCGTAAGAATGTTGTTAAAGAATTAGACGAAAAAGGGTTTTTGGTGAAAATTGAAGATTTAACTCATGCCGTTGGACACTGCCAACGTTGCCATTGCGTAGTTGAACCCTTGGTTTCCAAGCAGTGGTTTGTGAAAATGGAACCGTTGGTGAAGGCAGCGGTGGATTGTGTAGAAGATGGTCGTACCCAATTCGTACCTGAACGTTTTACTAAGAGCTATACTAATTGGATGGACAATATTCACGACTGGTGTATTTCGCGCCAAATTTGGTGGGGACATCGTATACCTGTTTGGTATTGTGATGAATGTGGAGAAGTAATAGCTTCACGTACTGATGTTGATAAATGTCCTAAGTGTGGTGGGCACGTACATCAAGATGAAGATGCTTTGGATACTTGGTTTAGTTCAGCTCTATGGCCTTTTTCTACTATGGGTTGGCCCGAAAAAACAGAGCTTTTAAAGCAATTTTATCCAACTAGCGTTCTAGTTACAGGATATGACATAATTTTCTTTTGGGTTGCCCGCATGCTAGTTATGGGAATGGAATTTATGAAAGAGATTCCTTTTCATAGGGTGTTTATCCATGGGTTAGTTAGGGACAGTCAAGGACGCAAAATGAGCAAGTCTTTAGGAAATGGTATTGACCCATTGGAAGTTATTGATAAATATGGAGCGGACACCTTGCGTTTTATGCTAATTACAGGTAATACACCGGGTAATGATATGCGGTTCTATTGGGAAAGAGTGGATGCTACACGTAATTTTGCTAACAAAATTTGGAATGCTTCCCGCTTTGCTTTAATGAATTTAGAAGGCTATGATAAGCATGCTGAACTGGCACCTTATACGTTAGCGGATAAATGGATTTTATCCCGTTTACAAGACACAGTGAAAGATGTTACTAATTTCCTAGAAAATTTTGAGCTGGGAGAGGCAGGACGTTTGATTTATGAGTTTGTTTGGGGTGAACTTTGCGATTGGTATATTGAACTTGCGAAACCTCGCTTGTATAATAAGGAAAATCTTGCTGAACGTGCTACGGCACAGCATGTATTATGTGAGGTGCTGGGCTCTGCTATGAAATTGCTGCACCCATATATGCCTTTTATCACAGAAGAAATTTGGCAGTGTCTGCCTCATGAAGGTGATAGCATCATGATTGCTCCGTGGCCAAAGTTCCAAGATGAATTAGTGGACTTAGAGGCTGAAAAGGGTATGAGTGCTATTATGGATGTTGTTAAGGCAATTCGTAATATGCGGGCTGAAGTTAACGCCGCACCGGGCAGAAAAGCACCGGCAATTTTATTTGTGGATGATAGTTTGCGTAGTATAATAGAAGCTAATGGAGCATACATTAAATTGTTGGGTACAGTAGATGAATTAACTATTGAAAGCAGCGGCTGTGCAAAGCCGGAAAATGCTATGGCTACGGTAGTGAACAGCATCGAAGTATATTTACCGCTAAAGGGACTTATTGATGTTGAAAAGGAAAATACTCGTTTAAATAAAGAGTTAGAGGGATTGTCTAAAGAGATAAAACGTATTGAGGGCAAATTAAGTAATGCCGGCTTTTTGGCTAAGGCACCGGCAGAAGTCGTTGCCAATGAAAAAGCTAAGGGCGAAGAAATTGGTCAAAAGATGCTGGCTATAAAAAAACGTTTGGAGTATCTAAAAACATTATGAACTACGATGAAAGCTTAAAATATTTGGATAGTTTGGGAAAATTTGGTATTAATTTGGGCATGGAGCGCATCCAGGCTCTATTGGCAGAATTGGGTAATCCTGAAAAAATGGTTAAGACGATTCATGTTACAGGTACAAATGGCAAGGGCTCCGTGTCCAGCATGATTGCCAATATCCTCTTATATTCCGGCCTTACCGTTGGAAAGTTTACTTCGCCTCATTTTGTGCGTTACAATGAACGCATTGAAGTAAATGGTAAAGAGGTAAACAACGAGACTTTCGCTATGGCTCATACGGCGGTTGCTAGGGCTGTTGCAACTGTTATGGAAAGAGGCATAGCTCAGCCTACTCAGTTTGAAGTGCTTACTGCTGCCGGATTTCTGATTTTTGCGTTGGAGCATGTAGACTATGCTGTTATTGAGGTTGGGCTAGGGGGGTTATGGGATTCTACCAATGTAATAATCCCTGAAGTAGCAGTAATTACTAATGTTAGCCTAGATCATATGGATAGATGTGGAAAAACAGTTGAAGAGATAGCTATGCAAAAAGCGGGTATTATTAAGGAGAAAGTTCCTGTGGTGACCGCAGCTACGGATGATGCTTTGGGACCTATTAAGGCCATGAGCGTTTTTAAACAAGCTCCACTTTATATTTTCGGTAAAGATTTTACAGGACAAGAAGTCATAAGTACCATGGAGGGGCAGACGTTTACTTTAAGTTCGGGCGCATATAATTCTAATTATAATATCGCTCTGCCCGGTGCTCATCAGATCGCTAACACGGCCGTGGCGGTAGTAGCGGCAAAACTTGTCTCCAAAAATGATGAGCGCATTACTGAAGCGGCTTTGCATGAAGGGGTAGCTAATACCAAATGGCCGGGGCGTTTAGAACGTATTGGTACTAAGCCTGATATTATTTTAGACGGAGCTCATAATCCTGCAGGAGCTCAAGCCTTGAGGGCTGCTCTGGATAAATATTATACTGACAAGCCTATTAATTTTATATTCGGTATGATGGGGGATAAAGCCATGAGTGAAGTGGCTAATATCCTTTTTAAGCCAGGTGATAAAGTATATACAGTTTTAGCAGACAAAGGAACACGAGCAGCATCAGCAGCACAGTTGGCGAAAATAGTAGGTGACAAGGCTGTCGCCTATGAAGAGTTAAATAAAGCGTATGATGATGCTCTGTCTGCAGCTGGTGATACGGGTATTATTTGCATATGTGGTTCACTATATTTAATTGGAACGTTTAAAGCAACATTTCAGAAAGGGTAAACCCATGAATATTGCCGGATATAAACTCAAAGATTTAGACTTAGAGCAAACTGTTTATTGGTTATTGGCAGTCCTTGTTTTTGTTATACCCCTTTCTTCTTTGGCATCTAGTTGGATTTTTGTCGTAACGTTTATTTGCGCTATGGTAGACTGTTATAAAAGACGTGGTGAGGAAAGAGAGTGTGTAATTCCCAAAAAAATAAAATATTGCTTATGGGGGTTGTTTGTTTTAAGTGCTGTAAGCGTACTATGGTCAGGCAATGTTTTTGCTTCTGCCTTCAACTTTGCATGGGTTGTGGGGCAAGAAGCAGGGAGTTTTTGGCTAATGTTGCGTTATGGTGCTAAAGGACAGCGGCCTCTTTTTTTGATGAAAGTATTTATGATTTCTGCCGGAATAGTGGCAATATATGGAATTTGGCAGTACTGCTATGGTTCTTCAGTACAAAGCCCTGAGTGGTCAGACAAAGAAGTTTTTCCGGAACTAAAGCGTAGAGCGTTTTCTACTTTAGAAAATCCAAATATTTTGGGAAGCTTTTTGGTCTTAACTGTCTCATATTGCGCAGGTATCTTTGCTCCGCTTAGAGGAGGAAAAACTAGAATATTTTTAATTATAGTCTTTATTTTGAGCTGCATATGCTTACTGTTTACTTTCTCTCGTGGGAACTGGATTGCACTGTTCTTTGTACTTTTTGTTTTCGCGGCGTTTTTTTATCACAAAGCTTTTCTTCCATTTATAGGTGGTGGCCTTATGGTATTGTACTTGGGCTGGGGTATTTTGGCGCATAGGATATTGTCGATTTTTGCCACGGAAGATACTTCCGTAGCTTTACGATTTGCATATATAGAAGGAACACTTGCCATGATTCAGGAACATCCTTGGGGTGTAGGCTGGTATGGTTACCAATTTGCCTTTCCGGAATATGATTTTTATCTTATGGATCCTACAGTAATTATGTATCATTGTCATAATTTATACCTGAATATTGCAGCTGAACTAGGTATTTTCGGCTTGTTTTTATTCTTATATTTGGTATGGCAGTTTTTTTGTTTAGCACGTCACATTAGAAAAGAATCCAAGATTCCTTGGATAAAAGGGATAGCATGTGGATATATCGCGTCCTTGGTAGGAATATTTATTGGTGGTTTAACTGACTATACATTGTTTAATATTCAATTAGGTATGTTATTTTGGATGAGTAATGCGCTAATTTTGAATTTAGGGTGGTTAGAAGGGGTTTTAGACCAATAGGAATTTTCTTTACAGGCTAGAGGAATAAATGTACAATTATTATGAAATCATTTGCACTTTTTATGCAGGCATACAGCAAGTTGGGAGGATAACATGCTAAAGCTTAGTGAAGTACAAAAAGCTCTTAGTGCGCGAACTATTGTGGGGGAAGATAAATTAAATAGAGAAGCAGAATCGGCTTTCGGAGCAGATTTGATGAGTGATGTATTGGCTTTTACTAGGAAAAAGACACTGCTTCTCACGGGACTTACAAATGTGCAAGTTATACGGACGGCGGATGTGAGTGAATTGAGTGCCATTGTTTTTGTGCGAGGTAAAATCCCGGGAGCAGAAATACTACAAGTGGCTAAGGAATGTGACATCCCCGTACTTTTAACTGATTATACAATGTTTGAAGCTTGTGGTATTTTGTACAAAC
>JAAYAE010000364.1 GCA_012719555.1 Acholeplasmataceae bacterium
TAACTTAACTAACCGCTCGTTAATCGCCTGCAAAAATTCTTCGGTATTGGCAATATGTTTTCCTTCAATGTCAGACAAAGCAGCAAGGTCTCCCGTTAGTACCCCATCCTCAATTGTCATTATGGAGGCTTTTTCCAACTTATCAGCAAAGACAACCAATTCACTTAGACCATCAAGCTCTCCACGTTTTCTTAGGGCGCCGCTCCAAGCAAAAATCGTGGCCATAGGATTGGTAGAGGTTTTTTCACCTTTAAGGTATCTGTAGTAATGCTGTTGTACTGTTCCGTGTGCTGCTTCATATTCATAATAACCTTCAGGAGATAACAAAACAGAAGTCATCATGGCCAAACTGCCAAAAGCTGTTGCTACCATGTCTGACATTACGTCCCCATCATAGTTTTTACATGCCCAGATCATGCCGCCTTCGGAGCGAATAATCCTAGCAACTACATCATCAATGAGGGTGTAGAAGTACTCAATACCAACCTCATCAAATTTAGTCTTATATTCTTTGTCAAAAATTGTTTGGAATATATTTTTAAATTCATGATCATAAGTTTTGGAAATAGTATCCTTGGTTGCAAACCATAAATCTTGTTTTTCATCCAAAGAATAATTAAAACATGCTCTGGCAAAACTTTCGATAGATTTATCCACATTATGCATTCCCTGAATTACTCCTGCACCGGAAAATTCATGTATTGTTTTTCTGGCAACTTCGCCCTTTTCACTTGTAAATACTAACTCTGCTTTTCCTGCTTCCGGAACACGGTACTCAACACTTGCATAAATATCGCCATAGGCATGTCTAGCAATAGTAATTGGCTTTTTCCAGGTTTTGACAAAAGGTTTTATTCCCTCAACTATAAGAGGTTTTCTGAATACAGTTCCATCTAAAATTGAACGAATAGTCGCATTGGGGCTTTTCCAGATTTCTTTAAGATTATATTCTTTTAGCCTTGCCGCATTAGCGGTAATAGTTGCGCATTTTACACCGACGCCATATTTTTTGATTGCTAGTGCTGATTCTTCTGTTACTTTGTCATTAGTCTTATCTCTGTTTTCAATTCCAAGGTCATAGTATTCGGTTTTTAATTCGATATATGGATTTAACAATATATCTTTAATCATACTCCAAATAATCCTTGTCATTTCGTCTCCGTCCATTTCAACCAACGGCGTTTTCATAATGATTTTCTCTGCCATTTCAATTCCTCCCTAATATTTTTTACTTTTACCAATTCCATATGTAATTATTATTTAAGGCTACATCATATACAAAGACATAAAAACAAAAATAACTGCGCCCACAATAGTAGGAATAGCATTACGTTTTGCCAGTTCAATTGGATTAACGTTTGCATATCCGGAACATATAATACAAGCTCCGGCAATAGGACTCATGGTACGTCCCAAACCCCCGGCCGCCGCTACAGCCGCCCCTAGATGCAAAGGATCAAGTCCAAAAGACGCTGCATGTACAGTTACCGCAGTGTTAAAGGAAATAGCTGCCGCATCGCCTGAGCCACAAATCGTGGCCAAAATAAAAGGTCCTGCCGTTCCGGCAATTTTGGCAATAGCATGGTGTGCTGACATAGCTGTAATTAATGCTTTAACAAGCCCTATTGCGTTCATGCCTGCCACAAAAACCAGTGAACAAGTCACTATGCCGTAAACATGACCAAATCCTTCGCCCATACCGGCGAAAAAGTCTTTGCAAATATCTTTAGGTGTAGACTCTTTTCTGGTAACAATGAAAGCAATGATGGTACCAATAATCATGGCATGAGAAATTTCGAGCTTAGCCATGCCCGGCAAATAGCCGGTTTTAGCTAATAATAAAATGGCAATGGGGACTATAGGCACTATAGCCTTAAGTAAGTCCACTTTGAAATCTGCTTTAGTATCATCAACATCGGCAATGTAGCCTTTGTGCTCTTTTTTCATAACGGCAATAATACAAAGAATTACCGCTACTACTATAGATACTACTAGTACAGGCAGTGCGGAATACGTAACAAATTCCATAGGAGTATGCTTAGATACTTCTGAGGCAATTACAACCTGATGATAGCCCGGGTTGACAAGGGGTGAGCCAAATGTTCCCAGAAAAACCGCAGATGCGGCCATAGCCGGATGTACTCCCATACGCATAAGCAGAGGTATCAAAATAGCTCCTACCGCAGCCGAACAGCCTGAAGAACTTGTAATAGATATATTTATGAAAGCGGTAATCAAGACTGCTCCAGGGATAATCAAGTACCCAAAACTATGCAGGTATTTAGCTAAAAAATGAACAAGATGCCTATCACATTTCGTGTATTTCATAACGTAGGCAAAACCCATAGAGGCTACAATTGGTTCTATTACTTTTGCATTACTCATGGCCTTACTAAATCCTATAAGTGCTGCCATGGGGTTGAGTGCAATACAGGAAAGAATTATTCCTGCTGAAAAAAGCACTAACCTGGATTCATATCTTTTGGCAAGACAATAGATAGTACAAACTATAACTATAATTCCTAAAATCATACTAATGCTCACATTACCATCTCCCTATCATAATAAAATAGACCTACACACCTTTTTAAATAATTTTTAAACTATCCTCGCCTCTTTTCATAAGCATAAATATACACCGGCTTATTCATTTTTTGATTTTATGATATAATTAAATTTAATTGAGGTGCACTATGAACAATAATGATTTGTTATTTCTGAAAATATTAGCTGATGAACATAATCTAACAAAAACAGCCAAAAAACTTTTTATTTCTCAACCGGCTATAACTGACAAAATAAAGAAATTAGAAAAAGAATTTGGTACTAAGCTAATTATACGTAAGCCCCGTGGTATTGAATTTACCCCTGAGGGTGATATATTAGCTCAATACGCAATACGTACACTGATGGAATTCGAAAAAACCAAAGACCTAATAACGAATATGCATACAGACGAATTACACGGTTCACTACATATAAGCTGTTCCAATGTTTTTGCCAAATACCATCTGCCCAAACTACTATCCGATTTTCAAAAGCTGTACCCCAAAGTTGAAATAACTTTTAAAAGCGGCTTTAGCACAAACCTTTACCGTGACTTTCTGCGTGGCGAAAGCCAGTTAGCAATCCTTAGGGGCGACCATCTATGGAGCCAGGAGAAAAAGTTATTATTGCAAGAACCTTTATGTATCTTCAGTGCCTTTCCACTGGATCTTGATAATTTACCGGAAGTACCTTATATACATTACAGCACTGACCCCAACTTACAGACACTCCTGGATGAATGGTGGGGAAATAATTACCAAAAAAAACCTCATATAGTAACAGATATTGACTCCATGGATACCGGTATGAAATTAGTGCAAAACGGCCTTGGCTATACTATATTGTCCGAGAGCTGTGGCAGCGATACGCCCGGGCTCTACAAATATCCCCTTAAATTACTTAACAAAGATATCATCTATAGAAAAACTTTGCTCTACTACAGAAGCTACTGTAATTCTTCCCTTATTGTTAAAACCTTTATTTATTTCATCCTTAAAAAATATAGACCCATTCCCTTATAATTATGAGTTATCTGAAAACATCTAAATCAAGTGTACTTGATATGAGATATTTGCACAAATATGTATTTTGCCTAGTTAGACATAAGTTTTTGCTTATATCTTAAAAAAACAAATTAAAGATTATTTTCTAAAAAAGCAATACAAAAAGACCACTGCTAAATTTCTCTTAAGAAATTTTAGGAGCGGTCTTTTTGTATCCAGTCTTTATAAACTATAATCCGATTCCTGCCATTGTTTTTGGCTTCATACAGTGCTGAGTCGGCAACTTTTTTAAACCAATCTAGACTAGCGTAGGGATTCATGCAGGCCAACCCGCAGCTTAAGGTAACTTTTCTTTTATCTATATCTCGCAGATGAGTTGATTCCATTCTAGTACGCATATCCTCGCATATTGAATACGCCTTCTCTACTGTGCAATCCTTAAATAAAATAGCAAACTCATCTCCGCCAATCCTGAACACACGGATATTTTCAACCTGAATTTCTTTTAATATTTGCGAGAAATAAAGTAACACCCGATCTCCTACAACATGTCCATAGAAATCATTTACATATTTAAAATTGTCTATATCAATCATCGCCAGTAACAGATATTTATTGGTACTTCTACATTCTTCCATTACTTTTGGCAGATAGTCATCAAAGGTTTTTTTGTTATATAACCCGGTAAAAGGTTCCAACTTTAGCTTTTCTTGCATATAACGCTGCCTGCTATCGAAATTCGTTATTGCCGCTAAATTATCATTACCGTATCTAATCAAAATCTTTGCCAATAGATAAGCACATAGGAACATAAAGCAAGCAACAAATATCTGCATAAACATGCTGCTGTCTAAATTCCCTATAAAATATGTTTTGACACCTAGCAACATTACAGCAATACTGCTCAGCCAAAATATCCAACGAGTTATTTTTACATTAGAAAAAATGGTAGAAACGAAAATAGGCAAGATGAAAGATCCCATCAAAACCTTGGCAATATCATGCGTCCAAACAAGATAGAAAGAAAAGATAATGAACAGAGAAAGAGACAAGTATTCTTTCGCAATAAGAGAAAAATGCGAGGAACGAACAAACAAATCTACCAAAAATGTTAAGGCAAAGAAGCCTATTGCAGGTAGTATAATATAATTTTGCAAATAGATATCCGGAGGAAATGCAAGCACACTTCGTGCCACAAAATACCAGATTATATGTGCCAAGATTATAAGAGCAGTTGTAAGA
>JAAYAE010000365.1 GCA_012719555.1 Acholeplasmataceae bacterium
ATCCATTGTGGAGAACTTAGAAGATGCTGGCGTTGAAGAAGCTAAGCGCCTAAAAGAAATTATCGATAAGAAACGAGGTTAGAATTTATGAAGAAAATATCCTTAACTAAATTACGAAAATTAGCAAGACGCGCCAACGGCTATGTGGATACTATTTATGTCCATTGGAGTGCCGGGCGCTACCATCAGTTCTTTGATGATTATCATATCAATGTGGATGACGATGGTAGCATCTATATTAGCACTAGTGACCTCACTGAAACCTTGCCACATACCTGGCAGAGAAATAGCAGAGCTATTGGTATCTGCTTTGCCGGCTGTTATGGAGCAGAACCTAATAATGGCTTTGATACTGACTTTGGCGATTATCCACCTACTCAAGCTCAGATGGATGGAGTATGTCAGGCCATTGCAGTTTTGTGTGAGGAGCTAGGACTTCCTGTAGACTATGATCATGTGAAAACTCATTGCGAGGCAGCAGAGGAAGATGACTATGGTCCAAGTACGACTTGTGAGCGTTGGGACTTGTGGTATTTGCCAGATTTGCCTAACGAAAATGCTGTAAAAGTTGGTGGTGAGGTAATTCGTGGTAAAGCCGCTTGGTGGCAGAAAAACCTCTAAAAATCGACCGCGAGATTTGCCCTGTGAGCGGTTTTTAAAGAGGGGTTGGTATAGTTTGACCTACGAAAAAACGGCTATGATTCTCGCTTTGAGCATTATAGCCGTTTACTAGAATTTGAGGTGGTGGAATGGATAATGAAAAGAAAAAATATATGCTTTGTGGTGCTATTTGCCTTATGCTTATTTTTATTTGCGCCTATTTCCTATGCCGGGACATATCGGATAACGGAGCAGGAATTAAACCAATTAGAGAACAACTTACTACAGCTACAGAAGAACAACGAGAACTCACAAAAGGAATTGAAGGAGCTGAAGCTAGAACTGAAAGCATCCAAGAGCGAGTTGGTAAAAGCGAAGCAGGAATTGACGCAGCTACAAACCGAGCTGAGGACGTTGAAAGAAACCTCACTAGCTCAGGAGAGCTTATTAGAGAATGCCAACAAATCCTTAGAGATATACGCGCAAGAGGAGAAGAAAAGGATGAAGGTAATTAGAACCCAGCGCAATGTGGCATATGGTCTTGGGGCAGGATTACTCTATGGATTGATTAGAAAATAGTGGTATAATTATGTCGTTGATAATATAAATTTTAGTGTCGAAGGGGATATTAAAATGGTCAAATATTATTTATACGAAAACACTCGGAGGCATCATCAAGACACATTTGTATTGCATGGTACCTATGACAACAAAGAAACGGCCATTAGGTACGCTAATGATTTAAAAGATATTTTTAAAGGTGAAAAGGACGGGAATATTCATATACATCGCCTCTGTACGATTATTATCAGTACAAAGGAAAATGCTACAAGTTTGGCTGATTTCAAAAAAGCTGAAGGAGCTTCTGAGCTACCTTCTCATGTTATTTACAAGTTTAAACTGTATATATGATATTAAATAGGCTCGGCAGTAGTAAAGGTTATACTCTTGTCGGGCCTAATTTTTTTATTGAATATTTAATTCTGGGAATTTTTCTTGTAAGGATATACGAAGTGCCTTGATTTTGGAAAGTAATGTAGTGCGAGGGATACCAAGTCTTTTAGCAATCTCCTTATCTGTTAAGCCTTGAGTTTTGAAGGTTGCCACCTGAAGAATAAAAGGGGCAGCTTTACTAAGATAGGACCAGGCTTCAATTGCAACTAGCTTGTTGTCAATGATAGACTCAAATTCACTATCCTCGCTTTCTAGAATATCTAGTAGGCAAGTTTTTACGCCAATAGAATTAGTAAAAGTGTAATCTAAAGACCGAAGATCTCCTGGTGCTCGATGCTCACAAATTGCGCATTCGCCGTCACAGGTCCATAGCTCTTTGTATGGACAGAGGCATTGAGCATGTTGCTGTGCTTTCTTGCGTAATGCCCAGATAGGACGGTAATACTCGTAGTAAATTTTAACTGATACGGGAATGAATAGTTTCTTGCTCTTGATGTAAATTTTTTTGGTTTCTGTTTGACTTTGTTTTTCGTTTTTGGCCATTATGGTTTCTCCTCTCAAATAAAGAGAAGCGGAGATAACCTGTATGGCTGCCAGTATTGCTTTTCATAAGATGGTCACCTCACGCGGATTTCTCTCCGCTTCTAATTGGTGACCAGCGGTTCGTAGGCTGGCACTGTTATTAAATTTCTTCCATTCATCAACTACGAACACACCTCGTGGCCACGAAGAAGGTGAGTTAATTTCAGGAAAAGTAGTTTAAGGCCTTGCTCAGGGCGGTTGTTTAATTGTCGTTTGCTATTTGTTCCAGTGTGTAGAATACTTCTTCGTAGTAAATTGGCGATAAATCACAAATTCCTGTAGCTCCGTACTGATTGAATACAGAGTTTACAACGTCCGGATTAGTAGCTTGAATTGCTTCTAAGGATGCATTTTCAAGATTGATGATTAAATTTTCTTCTTGTGTCATAAAGGTGATACCCTCCTGTTCGTATAATGGATAATTAAAT
>JAAYAE010000366.1 GCA_012719555.1 Acholeplasmataceae bacterium
CAACTTAACGCATCTACTCTAACTGAAGATATTTTGCTCACACTTAAATGTGCTGGGGTTGACTTTAAGAAATTAGATGCTTTGCACAACTTTTACCCCAGAGAGGGAACAGGGTTAGGCGGGAAAACACTTTTAAGACAAAACAAGCTTTTGCATAGCTACGGTATCAAGGTTGGGGCTTTTGTGCCTAGCCAAAATAAAAAACGTGGACCGTTAAAAGCAGGGTTACCGACATTGGAAAGCGACCGGTATCTTGGGGTTAGTTTAGGAGCGCGCAAACTTATTGCTTTAGGTGTGGATTCTGTGTTTATAGGGGATTCTTTTCCTTCCACGGAGGAATTGAAGGAGTTAGCTCTTTTAAAAGCAGATCAGGTTACTATGCGTATTCAGGTTTTAACAAAAAATCATTATGTAAAAGAACTTTTACAACAAACTTTTACAGCCCGGGCAGATGAAGCTAGAGATGCTATTCGTGCGCAAGAACGATATGGCTCATTTTGTGGAGAGAATATTGAACCTGAAAATACCGGGGAAAGAGGTTTAGGCAGTATAACTTTAGACAATAAGGCATATGGTCGTTATATGGGCGAGTTACAAATTATTAAAAGAGCTCAAGTCGCTGATTATCGGACTAACGTAATAGGTCAAATCTTGCCAAGTGAAGAATTTTTATTAGCCTTTATTACCCCAGGCAGGAAATATGGTTTTGAAATACTTTAGCGAAAAACCCGAACATTATAAAAAAGATAATGAAAACCATTCGAGACTATTGCACACCATAGGGGAAAATGATAAAATGAATGTGTGTCAATAAGATGAACAGAGGGTCAAAACCTCTTTTTTATTTGTCTATTTGGTTTGTTTGCGTAATATTTAAAGTTTGACAGGAGGAAATATTGTGATAGAACGCTATACTAGTAAGGAAATGGGCGCTATTTGGACAGAAGAAAATGAATTCCGAACAATGCTTAAAGTAGAAATTTTAGCTTGTGAGGCTATGAACAAATTGGGTATCGTGCCTGATGAAGCGTTGAAAGACATTCAGACAAAGTCGGATTTCCGTTTGGATAGGATGCACGAAATAGAAAAAGTAACCAATCATGATATTATTTCTTTTTTAACTAACGTAGCTGAATATGTTGGAGATGCTTCCAAATATATTCACAAGGGGCTAACCTCTAGTGACGTTAAAGATACTGCTTTGGGCGTTATGATGAAGCAATCTGCAGAAATTCTCATTGATTTGGAAGAAAAGCTGCACGAAGTTTTAAAACGCCAGGCAGCTAAATATAAGAATACGGTTTGTATTGGCCGTACACACGGCATTCACGCTGAACCCATGACTTTTGGGATGAAGTTTGCTTTGTGGATGGATGAAACGGAAAGAAATATTGAGAGATTGAAATTAGCCAAAAAATATATTTCGATTGGCAAGCTTTCAGGTGCAGTTGGCACATATTCTAATATTGATCCTTTTGTAGAAAAATATGTATGTGAAAAGTTAGGTATTGAAGCAGCTCGCATTGCAACCCAAGTTATTCAACGTGATCGTCATGCTTTTTATTTGACTACTATAGCGGTCTGTGGTGCTTCATTAGAAAAAATGGCAACAGAAATTCGTAATTTACAAAGAACCGATATTCGTGAGGCGGAAGAATATTTTGCCCCAGGACAAAAAGGATCTTCTGCTATGCCACATAAACGTAATCCCATAACTTGTGAAAAGATTTCCGGTATGGCTAGACTTTTGCGTGGAAACGCAGTAGCTGCCATGGAAGATGTTGCTTTATGGCATGAACGTGATATTTCTCATTCTTCTGTAGAACGAGTTATCTTACCTGATAGCACCATTGCTCTTGATCACATGCTTCGTAAGTTTACGTCTATTGTAGATAAATTATTGGTATATCCGGATGCTATGATGGCTAATCTTAATAAAACAGGCGGTTTGATTTTCAGTCAGAATTTGTTAATTGCTTTGATTACTAAGGGTGTCTTGCGTGAAGATGCTTATAAATGGGTGCAAAGAAATGCCATGGCTCGTTGGTTAGATGGGGCAGACTTCAAAACAAATGTGGAGTTAGATGCTGATATTAAAAAATATCTTACTGACGCAGAAATTGAGCATTGCTTTGATCCTAAGCCCATGCTTAAGAATGTTGATTTAATTATGGCGCGTTTTGGCCTATAAGGAGATGCATTATGTCATCAGTTGTAGTGATTGGCGCCCAATGGGGTGACGAAGGAAAAGGTAAAATTGTAGATTATTTGGCACAAAAAGCCGATGCCGTAGTACGCTATTCAGGTGGCTCCAATGCGGGGCACACTGTTGTTGTTGATGATGTTGCCTATAAATTAAGGTTACTGCCTAGTGGTATTTTATATAATGGCAAGACTTGTTTTTTAGGTAATGGAGTAGTTATTAATCCCGGAGTAGTTTTAAAGGAAATTCAAACTATGAAGGATAAGGGCGTGGATATTAGCAAGTTGCTGATTAGTGATCGTGCCCATGTTGTGTTCCCCTATCATGAGCACTTAGATGAGCTACAGGAAGCTGCTTTGGGCTGTAATAAGATTGGGACTACTAAAGGCGGTATAGGCCCCTGCTACATGGATAAATACGCACGTACAGGCATTCGTATGTGTGACCTTTTAGACTCTGAAGGTTTGGCAGCTAAATTAAAGATACAATTAGATGCTAAAAATGCTATATTTACTAAAATTTACGGGTCAGAGGCAATGGATTATGATGTTATGCTAAAAGATTATTTAGTCTATGCAGAAGCTCTGCGCCCTTATGTAACTGATACTAGTGTTGCTTTAGAAGAATTTTTTGATGCCGGTAAAAATGTTTTGTTTGAAGGTGCGCAAGCTACTTTCTTAGATATTGATCATGGTACCTATCCCTATGTTACCAGTTCAAATCCAACTGCCGGAAATGCAAGTACAGGCAGTGGCATCGGACCACGTAAAATTGACCATGTAGTAGGTGTAGTTAAAGCCTATACTACTCGTGTTGGTGAAGGGCCTTTTGTCACAGAACTTTTAGATCAAGATGGTCCCGGACACAAGATTCGTGAAACAGGGCATGAATATGGTACTGTTACAGGCAGACCCCGTCGCTGCGGCTGGTTGGATGCCTTTATGATTAAGTACTCGGCACGTGTTAATAGTTTGGATTATTTAGCTATTACTCGTCTAGATATTTTAGATAATATGGAATCAATTAAAATGTGTGTAGGCTACGAAATTGACGGCAAAGCAATTGCTAATATTCCGGCTAATTTAAAAGTATTAGCAAAAGTTAAACCCATATTCGAAGAATTTAAAGGTTGGATGACGGATATTACCTCTGTACGTAATTTTGAGGAATTGCCTGTCGAGGCTAAAACTTATTTAAAAAGGCTTAGTGAAGTAGCTGGAGTTGAGCTTGGTATTGTTTCCGTTGGTCCCAATAGAAAGCAAACTATAGTTCTTAAGGAGCTTTTATAGTACATTTGCTTGACATGTTGGGTACTTAGCCTGTATAATACTAACGTTGTGTGCTCATCGTAGCTGCAAATGATTCACTAGCTCAGTTGGTAGAGCACCTGACTTTTAATCAGGGTGTCCCGGGTTCGAGTCCCGGGTGGATCACCAATTAATAATTTAAGGCCTTCCGATTCTTCGGAAGGCCTTTTTTGTATAAAGTTTAGAGGGGGGGAATAATCTTGGCACTGAAAGTAATACCTATAGAAAAAGCTTTTATGTTTTTTGAACCGGGTCCTGTTTTGCTGGTAACGACTAAAGCAGGTGGGAAAAATAATGTAATGACCCTTTCTTGGCATATGGTTATTGATTTCACACCTCGCCTTGCTGTTACAACGGGGCCTTGGAATTATTCCTTTGCTAATTTGTTAGCCCAAAAAGAGTGTGTACTTTGCGTACCGGCATTAGATTTGGCAGAAACCGTTGTTCGTATAGGTTCTGTCTCTGGGATGAAAGTGGATAAATTCAAGGAATTTGGTCTAACCGAGAAAAAAGCCAAGACGGTTAAAGCTCCTCTTATTAAAGAATGTTTGTTTTGTTTGGAATGTAAACTTGTAGAATATATAGAGGAACATAGCATAATTATTTTAGAGGGAACTAAGGCTTGGTACAATACTGAAAAAAAAGAGAAACGCACTTTCCATGCTAATGGAGATGGGACTTTTGTTGTAGATGGAAATATTTTAAATTATCGTAGCATTATGGAAGATAAAATTCCACCCGGTGTATAGGCTGGGTTTGAGAACAGGAAGAAAAGTTATATTTGCATAAAAACAGCGCGGATTCAATATAATATTGAATCCGCGCTGTAAATACTATAAGTATTTATATGATAAACTTAGTTTTCAGTAGCAGTCATTTCATCAGAACTTTGTTGCATCATTTGTCCTCTAGCCATATGTTTTCTTTCAGGTTTACCATCATTAATATTTTTTTCTACTTTTACTAAAATACGATCTGCTTTTTCTTGAGTTATTTTGCCATCGGCAACTAATTTAGCCAAAATTTCTTTGTTAGCGGCTACTCTTTTTTCCTTATATTGATCAAGTACGCCATTTTCTTTGGCAATATCGTAGCAGGTTTTTTGTTCAGTACGGCAAGTTTCCATCAAAGCTTGAGCATCTTTGCCCGTTAATTCTGCTAAAGTGTCAAAAGGCATTAGGCCCATGAACATATGCTTTGCCATTGGACCGGGAACTTGTGATTGATAATCCGTGCCATTACGACCTTCGGAGATAGCACCGGAAGCATTAATCATTCTATAACCAGGACCTTTGTGATGCATTATTTTTCCGTCAGCTTCATCTTTTTGGAATTTAATGAATCTTGCTAAAGCAGAGTCTGCTTTTTCTTGGGTTATTTTACCATTAGCAACAGCTAGGCTAAGACCCTTTTTTACTGCTTCTAAATTTTTTGCTTGGAATTGTTTTTCTACACCATTTTCTTTGGCGTATTCATATGGGGATTTATGGTTAGTGTGGCATTCTTGTTGAATAGTTGCTACATCTTTACCTGTTAATTCTGACAAGGTTTTCCAAGGTCCGCCATCTCGCTTCATCATAGTACGTCTGTGTTCACCCATAAAAGGCGACATACGGTCATCTGCTTGCTCAGCCTTTTCTGCTTGAGCCATTTCTACAAGGTCACGCATTTTATGCGGATTAGTATCTGCGCCGCTAGTCGCTGCATATGCTGTGGAAAAGAATAATGCTGCAATTAAAGAACTTGCTAATAATGTTGATTGGATTTTTTTCATAATATAAATCACACTCCTTAATATTTTATTGGGCTTCCTCTTTGACTCTAGCTTAAGTATAGACAAGTGTTTTGACGAAACTGTGTTTTTTTTCGAGAAAATGTATGTTTTTATATGTAGTGACATGAAAAAAACATAAAAGGTTGTATAATTAATAGTAGAAAGGC
>JAAYAE010000367.1 GCA_012719555.1 Acholeplasmataceae bacterium
AATGGTGAAAGTGAAGAAGCCTTTAAACAAATGGCTCCGGTAGATTTTGTTTGGGGCAGCGGTAATATAAATTTTTTAGATATAAACAAACTTTTTCGAGGGTCAGTAGTTGTTGAAGGCCAGGGTATTATGCAGGCCATTGCTATTGGTGATAATTCTGTATATGGCAAGCTTACCCAAGAGCTAAAGGATGATGACCGGGATAGTCCATTAAAGGTAAAACTAACTGAACTTGCCGGACAAATTAGTAAAGTTGGGTACTCAGTTGGCATGCTTATTGTTTTAGCAGTAATGTTGCATCACATTTTTAGCGCTCCAAGTGTAGGCGCGTATTTTGCTGATGTTCCAAGCCTGATTCAGGATTTAGTGCAAGCTATAATTTTGGGGATTGTCATTATAGTTATGGCTGTGCCTGAGGGACTGCCGCTCATGATTGCGGTGGTGTCTTCCCTTAATATGAAAAAAATGCTGAAAGACAGCGTTCTAGTACGCAAACTTGCGGGTATTGAAACTGCAGGAAGCCTAAATCTCTTGTATACTGACAAGACTGGGACTATTACTAAAGGGAAGCTGGATGTAGTTAATTTTCTTATTGGTGATGGAACAACTTTCACTTCCTTTGACAAGTTACCTGATAAAATAAAAGAACTAACTTTTGCTAATTGTCTTCTGAACACATCCGCAGCTGTAGCTGAGGGTAAAGTAATTGGTGGTAACATGACAGAAGTTGCTTTAAGTAATTATTTGTCAGGATATCAGGTAGATTTAGAACTGGAGAAAATTCATTTTGTCCCCTTTAACAGTGTTAATAAATATTCCTTGGTACAGGTTCGGGGAAATCACGATTTTTGTTTAATTAAAGGGGCTCCGGATAAATTAGTTGCTTACGCCCAAGAATACTTCGATGCAGCAGGCAATGTATGTGCCTTAACTGCTGAAGCTAAACAGGCATTAGACAAACAGATGATTACTTTTGCAGAGAATTCCATTCGTATGCTGGGACTTTTTGCTTATCCGGATGCTATTGAGGGAGACAAATTGCCGGAGGAAGGACTTCGTCTAATAGGAATAGCCTGTATCCGAGACGATATACGCCCTGAAGCTGTTGAGGCAATAGGAGAAGTACAAAGTGCCGGGGTACAGGTGGTTATGATTACAGGGGATCGTAAGGAGACTGCTGTAGCTATTGCTAAGGATGCTGGGATTTTACGCGAACCTACAGACATAGTCTGGACTTCCGATGAATTAGCAGGTCTTGGAGATGAACAAGTTAAAGCATGTATCCCTAATTTACGAGTTGTTGCCAGAGCGTTGCCTATGGATAAATCTCGTTTAGTAAGATTGTCACAGGAACTTGGCCTAGTAGTCGGAATGACGGGAGATGGGGTTAATGACTCACCGGCACTAAAAAAAGCTGATGTAGGATTTGCCATGGGCAGTGGTACAGAAGTGGCTAAGGAAGCAGGAGATATCGTTATTTTAGATGACAATTTCCTGAGCATAAAAAAAGCCATCCTGTATGGACGGACAATATATAATTATATTTGTAAATTTATTACTTTTCAGTTAACCATTAATTTTTCAGCGGTTGTAATCAACTTAGTGGCTCCTTTTATTGGTATAGAAAAGCCCTTAACAATTACACAAATTTTGTGGATTAATTTAATTATGGACACCATGGCTGCACTAGCTTTTGGCGGTGAACCTGCATTGGAAGAATATTTGCGGGAAAAACCTAAGAAAAGGCAGGCTCCTATTATTAGCAGAGAAATGGCTATAAATATTCTTTTAGCCGGTACTTATATGACTTTTATAGCTATACTGTTTTTCAAAAGTTCCACTGTTGACCATTGGTTTAGAAATGCTCCTGATCATATTTACACTTATACGGGATTTTTCTGCGTTTACGTCCTTATGGCCGTATTTAATGGATTCAACGTAAGAGTTCGCAGTCTTAATTTGTTGGAAAATATTAGCAAAAATATAGGTTTTTTACAAATTATGGCACTTATAGTTATAGTGCAGATAATTCTTACTTTTGTCGGTGGAAAGATTTTAAGAATGACACCTCTTACTGAGCAAGAGTGGTTTATAGTGGTGACTATGGCTTTTAGTATGATTATTGTAGACTTAATGCGTAAATTTGTTTTTGGCAAATTGTCCAAGGGGCGAAGAAATGTAGTATAGAAAAAACTCCCGTAAGGGAGTTTTTTTATCCTTCAATTTTCATAGTGGTATCGATATCTATTATAATCTCTAGTACTCTATGCATATTGGTTTTATTTACCGTCACGTGTAAGTTGCGATAAGTGAAATGATCTCCCTTATGGGGAATTTCACCCAGAGTTTCTACAACCCAGCCGCTAATGGAATTGTTTTCCAGCCTATATTGGTCGATATCTAAACCCAAATATTTAAATAAATCATGCAAGCTGGCATTTTGCAGGTTTGAATTACAAGAAATCAAATATTTGTCAGTACCTATTTTATGGAAGGTGGAAATAATTTTATCATGCTCATCCCAAATTTCACCGACTAATTCCTCTACAATATCTTCTGTTGTAACCAGACCACGGATAGCACCATAACTATCTAGGACAATTGCCATTTCCACCTTGCTGTCTTGCAGGGTTTTCATTACCAAAGATATCTTTGTGGAATTATGCACAAAGGCAATATTTTTGACAATATGTTCCAGATTAAAATCCTTATCGTTGATATAGGAACTAAAAAAGTCTTTGGCATGGATGATACCAATAATTTCATCTTCATTTTCCTTATAGACAGGTAAACGCGAAAAGCCGTGAGTAGTAAAGGTTTTTAAAGCAACAGCATTACCTTCGTTAATATCTACACTAACAATATCTACACGGGGAGTGAGTATTTCTTTAACTCTTATATCACTGAACTCAATAGCAGACTTAATCAGCTCGCTGTCTTGCTTGTTAATAGCTCCTTCATTTTCTATTTCATCTACCATAATCATGAGTTCATCTTCAGTTATGCCCCTGTGTTCACCTGTATCAAAAAATTTGCGGAACTGCTCTTTTAATAGCTTAAAAACAATATTTAGCGGGGTAAATAGCAAAATGAGGAAATGCAAGTAGGGGGCACACCACATAGCAAAATTTTCCGGTCTATCCTTGGCAAAACTCTTTGGCAGTATTTCTCCAAAAATCAAAATAATCATGGTCATGACAATAGTTGCTACTGCAAGTCCTGAGGCACCGAAATAAGCGGTAGAAACTACAGTAGCAATAGATGCGGCAGCAATGTTTACAACATTATTGCCAATAAGAATAGTGGATAGGGCATTGTCGAAATCGTCTATGATTGACAATACTTTAACGGCTCTTTTATTGCCTGTTTTGGCAATATTTTTCAAGCGAATTTTACTGCAAGAAGAAAGAGCTGTTTCCGAGGAAGAGAAAAAAGCCGATAAACATATTAAAATAAAAAGAGTAAAAGTTAATCCCATTATAGAATCTGCGATGGAATCCATAGTCAACACCTTTCTTGTGTAGCTAGCTTAATTATAGGCAAATAATTCGGAACGGTCAAATAATGAGAGAGCCTTTTTTTATGGAAAAATTTAAAATAGTCTTTTTGATAAGGACATTGACA
>JAAYAE010000368.1 GCA_012719555.1 Acholeplasmataceae bacterium
ACTAATTATTACTCCTGGCACACAAGGAGCTTTATTCTTAGCATTAGGCTGCTTAGTAGGACGTGGTGATAAAGGCGCTATTGTAGAACCGGATTACTTCGACAACCGTAAATTAGTTGAATTCTTTGAAGGAGAATTAATACCTGTAAAATTGGACTATTTAGGTCAGGACAGTTGTGCCGGTGTTAATCTTCCTGCTTTAGAGGAATCATTTAAACAAGGGGTAAAATTATTTTTGTTCTCCAACCCCAATAATCCAACCGGTGTTATCTATTCACAGCATGAAATTGAAACAATTGCCGCATTGGCTAAGAAATATAATGTTATTTTGCTGGTAGATGAATTATATTCTCGTCAAATTTTTGATAACCATCCGTATACACATTTAAGAGCATTGACAAATAAATCAGATAATATGCTAACAATTATGGGTCCATCTAAGACAGAATCATTAAGTGGTTTCAGGTTAGGAACAGCTTTTGGTGCTAAATGGATTATTGACAGAATGGAAAAGCTGCAAGCTATTGTGACTTTAAGGGCACCGGGATATTCACAACATGTATTGAAATGTTGGTTTGATGAACCTGAAGGTTGGATGGCTGATAGAATTGCTCAACATCAAAAAATCAGGGATGATTTGGTGGCTGTAGTAAGAAGTCATGAAGGTTGTAAGGTGCGTAAGACAGATGGGGGAAGCTACATCTTCCCATCATTACCACCGATGGATGTCAGCATAAACAGTTTTGCAAAAATAGTAAGGCAATTGACTGGCGTTACAATTACTCCCGGTACGGAATTTGGGCCTCAATTTACCCATAGTTTCAGAGTTAATTTCTCGCAAGATCATAATGATGCAATTGATGCAGTTAAACGTGTTATGACAGTAATGGAACGGTATAGATGTAAATAAAATTGTGTAGTTAATGTGAAAGGGTGAATCAGAATGGATAAGAGCTATTTTTCTGAAGATTTAATCCAAGAAATCAAAGAGAAATTTTACTATGTAGATGAAGACAATCTGGGTAGAAAGCGGCTGTTCTTCGAGAACTCTGGAGGTTCTTTACGTTTAAAAGCAGCCGTGGAAGCTAAGTGCAAATATGAAAAAATCCCGGATTGCCCAGAGAGATATCATGATATTTCCATGCATTTAAGGGCTGTTAAAGAAAAGGGCATTAAAGACCTATTGGAAATAGTTTTCGGAGCTAAATCCGGTGAAGGAGCTTTGGTTACAGAATTAACAGCATCTCAGGTAATGTTCCGTATAGTAAGGGCAATTGTGGAAAACACGCCAGGAACAAATGTGGTAACTACATCCATTGAACATCCATCTGCTTATGATGCAGCAGAATTTTATGCAAAAAGAACAGGAAAAGAATTCCGCGTAGCTATGGCAAATAATAGAACAGGTGGTGTAGATGTAGAAGAAATCATGAAACATGTGGATAAAAATACCTGTATGTTAAGTGTTATGAGTGCTTCTAATATTTCTGGCAATATTTTGCCTATGGCAGATATTGTTAAAGCAGCAAGGGCAGTTAATCCAGATATTTATATTATATCTGATGCCGTTCAGCATATGCCACATTCTGTATTGCACGTTGGTGAATATGGGCTTGATGGTATGAATTTTGCTCCCTATAAAGCGTTTGGTATTAGAGGATGCGGTTATGGTTACGTTTCAGATCGTGTAGCAAAATTATCTCATGATAAATTGCTTAATAAACCGGAAGAAGAATGGGAACTTGGTACTTTTCCACATCCAAACTATGCTGCTTTGAGTGCTATTGTAGATTATGTATGCTGGATTGGTGGTCATTATACAAAAGAAACCGCTAGAAAAACATTGTATGACATAGGGATGAATTCCATCCACAAACAAGAACATTCTTTGCTGATGAGAATGTTAAACGGTTCTCCTGAAGTCCACGGGTTAAGACATATTCCGGGAGTGGAGGTATATTTGGATAACCCGGAAGTGAAGGATAGAGATTTGATTTCTGCTATGGGAATCAAAGGGATGAATGATACTGAACTGAGAAAGGAATATTATCGTCGAGGAGTTACTGTTTTTGAACGCATAAATACAAGCCTTTATTCTAAGAGAATCGTAGAATCATTAGGACTTACAGGCTGTATCAGAGTTTCACCCCTTCATTGTCACAGTTTCAAGGATATAGATCAGTATCTAAAGGTAACGATGGCTATTGCAAAAGAATATAGTAAATAAAAAACCTTATGGGAAAACTGAGTAAGATTGCGCTCTGGAAACAAATTTTGGTAGCTATTATTCTTGGGGGTTTAGTGGGCACGTTTATGCCACAATTAATCCCTATTGTAAGACCATTTGGTACCATTTTTCTTAGGTTATTAAAAATGTTAATAGCGCCATTAGTTCTGTTTACTTTGACTAGCGGCGTTTGTAAGATGGGGGATATCAAACAGTTACGTACTGTAGGTGTCAGAATCGTTGGGTTTTTTATTGTGACATCTACTTTTTCGGCAGCCTTGGGCATGGGCTTTGCTTTGCTGACTCAGCCTGGTAAAGGGGTTACTGATTTGCTAACCACGGGTAAGGTAGGCAAAACAGTTACCTATAATTTTGTAGACAATGCTATTAAGTGGATTCCTACTAATATCTTTGAATCGCTAAGCACTGGTGATACTTTACAAATTATCGTCTTTGCTTTGTTTGCCGGTATAGTATTGCTGTATTTAGGTGATGAATATAAACCATTGGTAGAAATTATTGATAAAGCAGCCGGCGTAATGCTGAAAATGACTGATATGGTTATGAAATATTCCCCTATTGGTATTTTTGCCTTAGTGGCTGAAATGGTTATAAGTATAAGTGCCAAAATGATGGCCCAAGTATTAAATTTCATCGCAACGGATTGGGCGGCATGCTTAATAATTATTTTTATAGTACAACCACTTTTAGTAAAAATATTATCAGGTCAGAGTGCTCTTAAATATCTCAAGAATATTGCTCCATGTATGGTAGTAGCTGCTTCGACTACATCATCTGCGGCAACGTTACCACTGGAATTAAAAATTGCCAAAGAAAAATTGGGCATTCCGGAAAAAATTTACGGTTTCTGCTTACCACTGGGCAATACTTGTAATATGAATGGGATGGCAGTGGCCATCGGTTGTATTTCAATTTTCGCCTACAACTTATTTGATATGCCAATAACGTTAGGTGCGTGCGTTCAGTTTGTCTTCCTTGGATTGGTTTTGTCGATTGGAGCAGCAGGCGTTAAGGGAGCAGGCATTGTCATGTCTTCCGTGTTATTGCAAACTGTAGGACTGCCTTTGACCTTGGTTCCTATTTTAGCAGCAATTTGGCCTATAATTGATATCTGTCATACAACGGCTAACGTAAGCGGCGATTTGGCTGGTACTATAATTGTTGCAAAATCTATGGACATGTTGGACGAAAAATTATTTAATTCATAAAATATTTAATGTGTGTTTGCAATAATGGTATCTGAAAAGGAGAAAATATAATGTCTATTGAAAATAAGTTAAAAGAACTAAATATTGTTCTTCCTCTGCCTAACCCGCCGGGAGCAGTATATCAACCAGGTGTGCTGGCAGGGAATTTTATCTTCACCGCCGGTCAAACTCCTAAAGTGGACGGAAAACTTGTTTATATGGGAAAAGTTGGACAAGATGTATCCTTGGAAGACGGTAAAAAAGCGGCACGTCTTTGTTGTTTAAACTGTTTAGCAATCATCAAGGAAGTAGCTGGCAGTCTAGAAAGGGTAGAGCGCATTGTTAAAATGACAGGCTTCGTTAATGCGAGCGCAGATTTTTATCAACAATCCAAAGTTATTGATGGAGCGTCTTCTTTGTTATATGATATTTTCGGTGAAGCTGGGGGCCATGCACGTAGTGCCGTAGGTTGTTCGGCTTTGCCTAATAATGCATCTTGTGAAGTAGAATTGATTGTCAAATTGTACGATAAATAACATGTTATGAGAAATTGGGATACATAAGTATTTATTCTGCTTTGCCTTATTTCCAAATTTTAAAGAGAGCATCTTTTCGGATAAGGAGTTGAAAACTATGCTAACCATTAACGAAGTTAAAGAAGCACAAAAAAGGTTGGACCCTTATGTTTATAAAACCCCATTGATTCGTTTGCGCAATCTGGATAGTTACCTAAATTGTCAAGTTTATGTTAAGGCTGAATGCATGCAATTAACAAATTCTTTTAAAATTAGGGGAGCTCTTAACAAGGCATTGCAATTAACTCCTGAAGAATTGAAAAATGGTATAGTAACGGCTTCTAGTGGCAATCATGGCAGAGGCGTTGCGTACGCAGCAAAAATGTTGGGAGTAAAAGCAACCATCGTAATTCCTGATCATGCACCAAAAGTGAAACAGGAAGCTATTAAAGCTTTAGGTGCAGAAGTAATTCTTTGTGATAAAGCAAAACGTTTTGACATTGCAGAGCGTATCAGCAAAGAGCAACAATGTTGTTACATACATCCTTTTAATGACTATGATGTTATGGCGGGTCAAGGAACAGCTGCTTTGGAAATTTTAGAGGAACTACCAGACGCAGATGCAATTCTTACTCCTATCGGGGGTGGTGGATTAATAAGTGGTATTGCCACAGGTGCTAAAGGCGTGAAACCCAAAATAAAAATTTATGGATGCGAACCGGCTCAATTTCCAAGATATACAGTTAGTATAGCTGCAGGTAAAGTTGTAAAAATTCCTATGGGTGATTCTATAGCGGATGGTATACAATCGTTGGCTCCGGGAGATAAAACGTTTCCTATAGTTCAAGCACTTGTGGATAGGGTTTTTGCCGTAGAAGAAGAGTATATTTACAAAGGAATGAAATTATTGTTAAACTATGGCAAAGTTTTAGCAGAACCATCTTCTAGTATAAGCATGGGCGGCGTAATGCAAGGTTTGTGCAGATTTAGGCAAGAAGATAAAGTAGTGTTTCTATTGTCAGGGGGCAATGTAGATTTGTCTTTGATAAGTAAATTAGAGACAATTAAATTATAATAAAAATATTGATAACCTGGGAGGGCTGAAAATGATTACTAGTTTTGCTGCACCACATGCCAAAGGCAAAATTGCCAAAGATAAGATATTCGGGGCCGCTGCTGCTGCCAAGGTAGATATTGCTAAATATGGAAAAGAGGTTGTAGTCAATGGTACCCAGGGTTGCATTTTAGATGAAGAGGGAAAATTAGTGTGTTTGCCTACCATTGAAAAAGAATTTAGGAAATTGTCCATGACAGACATTATATCCTATGCCCCCATTGCCGGGTTGCCTGAATATTTAGATATGGTTCAGACAGCCTGCTTTGGTGTGCATCGTCCTCAGGGGTATACGGCAGCCATAGCAACCACAGGAGGCACAGGTGGCATTCACCATGCCATTCATAATTATACTTCTGTTGGTGACACGGTGCTGACCTCTGAATGGTATTGGGCTGCTTATAAGAATTTATGCCTTGACAATAACAGAACATTAGACACATACACAATGCTAAATAATCAAGAAAGATTCAACATTGTTGCTTTAGATAAGCAAGTTCGTAGTTTATTGGTTAGACAAGACAGTGTTTTGATAATTATTAATACGCCTGCTCATAATCCTACAGGTTATTCCTTGAGCTTGCAAGAAATGCAGGATGTTGTGAATGTGGTAGCAAAATGTGCAAAGGATACGGGAAAAAAAGTAATCCTTTTCATAGATGTAGCTTATTTGGACTATGCGGGTGATAGGAATGAAGTAAGAAAGGTATTTACGGCGTTTTCTAATCTTCCGGATGGAGTATTAGCTATAGTCGAATATAGCATGTCCAAGAGTTTTACCATGTATGGTCAGCGGGTAGGCGCAATGATTGGGATTTCCGGTAATGGGGAAGTTATTACTGAGTTTAATAACATTAATACTTATACTAGTCGTGCAACATGGTCAAATATCAACAGAGCTTGTATGCAGTTGCTTGTTAATGTTTACAGTAATCCTGAAATTTTGAAAAAAGTAGAAGAAGAAAGGTCCTTCTATTACAAGATGACCAAGGCCCGGGCAGATGTTTTCATGAAAGAAGCGAAGGAATGTGCTTTGGAAATTATTCCATATAAAGCTGGATTTTTCATCTCAATTCCCTCTAAGCAACCTGATGCAGTATGTGAGGAATTACATATTGACCATGTGTTTATAGTTCCATTGGCCGCCGGCATTAGGGTAGCTGTTTGTGCTATTCCTTTGAACCAAATGTCTGGTTTGGCGGCAAAAATAAAAAAAGCTTTGGTATCAATCGAAGGATAATAGTTGGTAACAAGAAAAGCTAGAATTCAACATAGGTAATATTTGACTACAAGGAGGGAAATATATGAGATTAGCAACAATTAAACTTAACGGTCAAGAAATTGCAGGAATTGATATTGCTAGGGGAGTTATGCCAATATATGCAATAAATGCCTACAAGGGTACAGCATGGCAAACAGAACTTTTTTCTTTGATTTGTGCCGGTGAAATTGTAGGACTGACTTATTGGTATAACAATGGTGGAGAAGCTGAATTAAATAGAATTCCCGGTCTCATTCCTAGAGAAAAAGTAACTTATGGTCCTCTTTACCGCAATCCAAAACGTATTTTTGGCATTGGTTTAAACTATAAGGAACATGCTGGTGACATTGGATCTGCACCTATAACAGGGTTCCCGGGGAGCTTTTTTAAGCAGGCTGATACTTTAATTGGATCAGGCGATGCCATTAAACTTCCTACGTTAAAAGAGGCACAAAGGACAACAGCAGAAGCTGAATTGGGAATAATCTTGGCAAAGGATTGTAGGGATGTAGATGTAGAAGATTGGCAAAGTGTTATTGCCGGCTATACCACTATTTTGGATATGACGGAAGAGTCTATTCTAAAGGGTAATGATTATCTGCAAGGCAATCCTCGGTATTTGACTATTGTTAAAAATTTCCCCACATTCTTTTCTTTTGGGCCTCAACTTATTACACCGGACGAAGTTGATGATGTCCTTCAGCTTAATGTTCAGTCTGTACATAATGGTATAGTTCATGCAGAGAATATTGTTGGTCATATGAATCATCTTCCGGATCGATTGATTTCGCTCCATAGCCGAATTCAGGGCTGGCTTGCCGGGGATGTACTTTCTACAGGGACTCCTAGAGCATTCCCAATTCAAGATGGAGATATAGCTGAGTGCAGAATACAAGGACCAGGAGGTTTTAGTATGGAACCACTGGTGAATTCTGTTATAGATTTAAAGATTCATCCTGATAAACAATAAAGGAGGCAAATATTATGGATTTAGGTTTAAAAGGCAAAGTAGTAATTTGTATGTCTTCTGCCGCTGGGATTGGCAAAGGTATTGCCACAGAAGTTGCTCGTGAAGGTGCAAAAGTGGTTATTTGTACGGCGGAACCTTTCAAAGCCGATCTTGAAAAAGCCCAGATAGATATTGAAAAGGAAACAGGTAATAGACCTCAAACTTTTATTTATGATGTTAAGGATGCGGCTAGCATAAAAAAAATGATTGATGACGTAGCTGCACAATTAGGGAATATTTATGCCCTAATAAATCATTGCCCAGGACCCAAAGCTGGGACTTTTGAGACCCTTACGGAAGAAGATTGGGCGGATGGGTACGAGAAATGCTTGCACAGCTATGTAACTTCCATCCGTGCAGCTTTACCCTATATGAAAGCCGGTGGTGGCGGACGTATTTTGAACAGCACATCTTCCTCTATTAAAAGCGCATTGGATAACTTAATTCTTTCCAATACTTTTCGTATGGGCGTTGTTGGTATGAGTAAAACAATGGCTCGCGAATTTGGGCAATATGGCATCCTTATTAATGTTATGGGGCCAGGTCGCATTTACACTGATCGTATTAAATATTTGAACAATATTCGCGGGGAGAAACAAGGAATTAGCGAAGAAGAATACACAAAACGGGATAGCACATCTTTCCCGCAAAAACGGTATCAGACAGTTGAAGAATATGGACGTATCGTAGCTTTCTTGATTAGCCCGGCCAACAGTGGTGTTAGTGGACAAGCGTTCCTGTGTGATGGTGCGATGACAGATTCTTATTGATGATATGTCAATTAATTAAAACATATAGCTGGTAGTTCACAGGCTGTCTTAGCTAATTACTTACATTATTGCGGTGGCGGATTTGCGAGGATGGTTAGAGCATATTGTACGTTCTTTTTAGTCCTGGGAAGATAAACTTGTTTCACAAAATAATTAAAAATAACACAACAGGCTTTCGGCTATTGAAGCTGGAAGCTTGTTTTTAGTATTACCCGTAAAGTATAAACTTTGCATATTCTTTCTCATTGGCGTCTAAAAAGAGTACTATACTAAATGTTCGGGTGAGAAAGCACTCCAACATTTTTTTTGCATAAAAATGAATATAAGAGCGAAATTATCCGGTACAATTAAATTAACCACAAAATAACGAAAGGATGGTGTGAGCAGTCAAAGAAAGTGTGCACTTTTTGTCGTAAAGCTGTGAACTTTGCGGCGAAACCCAGGGTAATTCTTGGTGTAATATGTGTATTTACTGACGAAAATCTGTGCAGTATATTTTATCATTCAAAAAGAGGTCAGCGGTTCGGCCCGCTTGTCTACACCAGTATTGATGCGGTTGTCGGGTTTTCGGTGGCCGCTATTTTTGTGCACAGGTGACAGTAGAGAACAAACTTAAACAAAGAATGACTAACTAGACAAAAAAAGCAGGTTGATGCCTGCTTTTTTTTACTCTGTATTGGGTTTCAGGACTTTCCAAAAAGACATACGAACAATGAAAAGTTGTGCTTGCTCAACCAAGTAAGTAGTTTATTTAAGACATCAGTGATGGGATACATAAAAGGTGAAAGTGCAATGAAGACTTTTGAAAAACGCTCTGAACGAAAATACAAAGGGAGGTAGCTAAAGCGGCAAGGGCTGAGAGTAGCTTTTATTAGAGGCTTATATCCTCAGAGCAAACCACACATTAGACGGGTGGTCATGATTTAAAATTCTGCAGATGCACAATTGTCGCCTGAAACGAAGGTCATTTTCTTGATGTTCAATTGATCTTTGAGCAGGCTGTAGAATACTTCGATAAGATTCTCACAGGTTGATACCTTCTCAACAAAAACAAGACGAAAATTAGGATAAGCCGTTGCTAATGGAGTGTCAAATGCCTTGCCGAGCATCGTATTGGTTTCAGCACCATCACGAATTCCCTGTGCTTCATAAACTTTTAGGACCTCAGGTAATTAGACAAAAAATTCCCAGCTACAATGGTAAAGTGAAGCGTAGTTATGAATTTTATCGAAAAAATTTTTATTGAAATAAAGAAATTGCACAATAGACAAGTAACAGGCTCATAATGGTGTTTACTATCTTAGCGTATTTAGTGAAAAGCAAATTAAAAAGTGCCCCGAAGGCTGACCAACCCAGCGTAAAAGCGAAGCCTATAAAAGCTAAAAACATTGCGAATTTTAAAAGGGTTAGAGGTTCTTGAGAATAATATGGCAATATATAGGCCTCCATGGACATTATGCCATATATGTAAATCTTGGGGTTTACGAATTGAAGTATAAATCCAGAGATAAAACCGCTGCCACCGGTTCCCTTTTTAAGTTTTGATGAGCTTTTGTAGGTACTCCTGGCCAAATATAACATATAAATAGCGCCAATAATTAATAGGGGCATTTTTACCAGGGGAATATACGAAGCTAATGTCGCGCAAAATAATGTGCACAAGATCATAACAAGAGAAAACCCCACCCATATGCCGAAATTGAAGGGAAGGGCCTTTTTAAAGCCTAAGTGCCCACCATTTGTCATGGACATTATATTATTTGGTCCTGGTGTTGCAGCTGTTGAAACCGCGTATAATAGAAAATTAAACCATTGAAACATAATATTGACCTCCCCATTTTTGTGCAGTATAATAAAACAAAAGAACCGTATACACGATATTGTACTGTTTGTGCTATATATTGTCAAGAATGGAGAAGGTCGGTATGAAAATTTCTTGTGTTACTAACGTGGTTGCTGGTAATATGAAAAAAATTAGAGAGAAGAGAAAACTAAGCCTTGATGCCACATCGTCACTGACCGGAGTTTCCAAGAGTATGTTAGGTCAAATAGAGCGTGGAGATGTCAATCCCACTATTTCTGTGTTGTGGAAAATTGCCGTGGGATTAAAGGTTTCCTTTACAGCCCTGATAGAAAATAATCAAGAGGAAGCGACCATTATTAGGGGCACAGAAATTGTGTCCTTGGAGGCAGACAATGGCAAGTATATAAATTATCCTATTTTTACCTTCGACGAGCAGAAGCTATTTGAAACATATAGAATCATTGTCAAGCCAGGTGGTAAATTGGAGGCCAATCCTCACATTGTCGGTAGCGAGGAATACATCACTGTTTTTGCCGGTAGCGTAGAGATTAGCCTAGATACTAAAGCCTTTAATTTAATGAAGGGAGATTCCCTGAAATTCAAGGCAGATGTTGCTCATAGCTACAAAAATACCGGCAAAGAAATTGCTGAGCTTAGTATGCTAATTTATTATAATAAATAATGTGCAGAATTCATGAAGCCAATGTAATGGTGGGTTCAGCTAATGGATTAGGGTGCTGCGATATTGCACTAATTGATAATGAAATTGGAATTAGAAAATCAAACTCAGTTTCGTTATATTTGAAATGTTTTAATACGTGGTTAACCCTTTTCAAAATTTTATATTGTTGTTTATTTCTTCTCTAAAGCCATCGTGCTTCTGGTAATTTCCCAGAACGCCTATGGCTTTTTTTAGTATATCTAAAGCATCCTCTGTGTCGCATAATCCACGTTTTAAGCGGGTAGTATATCTCTGCCTTATAGAAGTATAGTTGCCCTAATTCCACACTGCAATACGACTTGATTCACGAAACCCTTTAACCTACTTTACGAAAGTTAGTATAGACGCGGAAACATTGACACCGGCATTAGTGACAGCTAATTAAGAGTTGATACCCTGAAAATAAACAATATGGCAATCGTGAACCAAGAAGACCATCAGAAGAATCAAATAATAGATATACAAAGTCAATTGGTAATGCTGAAAATATAAACATAGGAA
>JAAYAE010000038.1 GCA_012719555.1 Acholeplasmataceae bacterium
GTATATTGCAGTATGTAAAGATACCATTAAAAAATTACGAACCGGTTATTAGGGTAAATTATGAGGATAAATTAGCACAAATACCTAATGAGCTGCCTTATGTTGTTTTACATTTGTTCGCTGGAGGCGCTAGCGCGAATTTGCGTAGTTGGAAAAACGAAAAGTGGACTCAATTGGCAAAACAAATATTTGCAACCTATGGGTATACCATTGTATTTACAGGTGGCAAAGAAGATAAGAAAAAATCAGAATATATGGCTAATTGCTTGAAAAGAAATAATATTCCCGCTTATTCTTTAAGTGGAAAAGTTCCGCTGGCAGAATCTGTGACTGTCCTAAAACGAGCGAAGTTGTTAGTAACAGTTAATACAGGCATTATGCATATTGGAGCAGCGGTTGGCGTGCCATTAATAGCCCTGCATGGTGCCACAAGTGATAAACGTTGGGGACCATTGAGCAGCAGCGCTGTTGTAATTAAAAGCAACGAAAAATGTCAACCTTGTATTAGCTTGGGTTTTGAATCGAAATGTAATTATCCGATTTGTATGCAGAATATTACGGTTGATATGGTTTGGAAAGCAGTGCAAGAAAAACTTTCATGAAGAAATTGCGAGATGAGCTTATGCAAAAAATTTTAATTGTAAAATTATCTGCAATTGGTGATGTCATAATGGCTCTGCCCATGTTGGCTGAAATAAAACATGAATATCCCGGCGCGGAAGTAACATGGATTGTGGGAGAATGCGCAGTTTCTATTATAGAAATGTTTCCTGTCCAGCATGTGATTTGTATTAATGAAAAGAAATTGCTGACCGGTAATAGTTTTGAAAAAATGCAGACAATATTTTCTGTGTGGAGAAAAATTGCTTTTGAACATTTTGATTTGATTATATTAGGTCATAGCGATATACGCTATAGAATTATTACTTTATTAACAAATGGGCTGCAACGGGGGTTTGGAGGGTCAAAATCAAGAAGAAAATTTCCGCTTCCGGGACGCCATTTTACCGATGAATATGTTCGTCTGGTTCACCCTAATGATTGTGGGCAACAGGTAACACCCTCTGCATTAATATCAGTTTCTTTGTCAGAAAAAATATCTGAACTTTTGTCCGGAACGTGTAAAGGTAGACGAATTGTATTAACTCCAGGCGGGGCAAAAAATATTTTAGCCGATGATAAAATAAGGCGCTGGCCCATAGAAAATTTCATAAAATTGTCAAGATTGTTATTAGAAAATGGGTTCTCTATTATTCTTACGGGAAGCAAGTCCGACGAATGGATTTTACCGTATTTTTCGGAAATAAAAATAGTTAATCTTATAGGTAAAACAACCATACAGGAACTAATGACCGTTTTTTCAGCGGTGGATTTGGTAGTGACTCATGATTCGGGGCCAATGCATTTAGCAGGTCTTGTCGGCAGCAGAATATTGGCTTTATTTGGTCCAACGAATCCTTATGAAAAAGTTCCTAGAGGTAAACAAGTACGATTTTTATGGTACCCTGAAAAATATGCTTGCTGTCCTTGTTATGATGGGAAAACATATGCGAAGTGTTCAGATAATCTTTGCTTACGCGAGATAACACCGAAAAAAGTGTATGAAGAAATACTGGAAATGTTAGGAATGAGCATATGAATAGCAAAAAAGTGTACGTGCTTATTTTAAACTGGAATGGATGGGCAGATACTATTGCCTGTTTGGAAAGCGTTTTTCAAAATACTTATAGTAATTTTCAGGTAATTGTCTGTGATAATGGTTCAACAGATGGTTCTAGGGAAAAAATAAAGCAGTGGGCAAATGGTTCGCAAAAGGCAGTATTACCTGAGGAGATGCCAGCAGGTGAAATAGGACTGTGTTCCAAGCCCATATATTATGCGGAAGTGTTAGTGAAGGATATTACTAACGAAAATAATATAGTGAACACCCCCTTGATCTTTATTGAAATAGAAAACAATTTGGGCTTTGCCGGAGGTGTTAATATTGGGTTACGCTTCGCTTTGGCACAAAAAGATTTTGATTATGTTTGGCTATTAAATAATGATACTATAATTGTCAAAGACTCTTTGACTGAACTTGTAAGGACTATGAATGCCGATGCTTCGATAGGCATATGCGGTTCTAAATTAATGTATTATGATGCACCAGAGCAAATACAGGCGCTAGGTGGGAAATACAATAAATTTATTGGAACAAGCAGCCATATTGTAGAGAAAAAAGGTTTACTAAATATTGACTATGTGGTAGGAGCATCCATGTTAGTTTCAAAGGTTTTTATTGAAAAGATTGGTTTAATGCAAGAAGATTATTTTTTGTATTATGAAGACCTAGATTGGTCTATGCGCGGTAAGAAGTTTTTCAAATTAGCATGTAATTTAAACAGTGTTGTATATCATAAAGAAGGAGCGTCTGCTGGCGGTAACACCAAAGACAAAAATACTAAGAGTAAAATATCGGATTATTATTCTATTCGCAATCGCGTCTTATTTACAAAAAAATACTTTATAGAGTATTTACCTACAGTGTATCTTGGCTTGATATTGACCATAGTAAATCGTGTGCGGAGAAAACAATATAACAGGGTATGGATGGTTTTAAAGATAATGCTTATAGGGAAGTAATATTAAAGTTTTGTGGAGAGATAATATGGAATTTAATTTAGCTGGTGTTGTCATCTTATATAATCCGGATGCTAAGGTATTAACAAATATACAAACTTATATTGACGAGATAGATATCTTGTATGTTGTAGACAATTCTGATGTTGTTAATAATAATTTAGTAGAAGCGTTAAAGAAAATGGATAAAATCCGGTATATCCACTTTAGTGAGAACATGGGTATTGCCTATCCACTAAATTTCATATTAAGTAACGCGCGGGATTATGAGTTTTTACTGACAATGGATCAAGATAGCTGTTTTAAGCCAAATATGATGAAGAAGTATAAAGAAAACATCTTAATATGGGCTGACAAAGACGCATCTATTGCAGTCTTTGCTGCAGACAATACGGGGCTTATTCATAAGACAGCTTACCACTTTGAGCAAAGAGTTATGATGTCTGGCAATGTGTTAAAAATAGCAGTAGCACAATTGGCTGGGGGATTTAATGAAAGCTTGTTTATTGATGAAGTGGATCATGAGTTTTGCTATCGCGTGAGGAAGCTAGGCTACAAGATACTAATTTTTTACGACATAAAAATGGAGCATCATTTGGGGAATATAACAGGTCATAACATATGGCCAGGATACTTTAATACGACTAATCATTGCGGTATTAGAAGATACTACATGGCTAGGAATATGTTATACGTCATGAATGAATATCCAGAAGTTAAA
>JAAYAE010000369.1 GCA_012719555.1 Acholeplasmataceae bacterium
CTTCAAGGAAATAATAGTTTAATTTTAAAACTCAAGAAAGAAGGTGGCGTTCCTGCGGTGAACAGAGTAGATTTAATTAAATTGGTTATCCCTATCCCGCCTCTAGAAAAACAACAACGCATTGTCGCCATTCTTGACCGTTTTGATACCCTTGTGAACGATATTACACAAGGGTTACCAGCTGAAATTGAGGCACGTCAAAAACAATATGAATACTATCGTGATAAATTATTAACCTTTAAGAAGATTGAATCCTAAAGGATTTGAAGGGAAATCTAACATAGTAAGTGGGGACTGACTATGTTAGATGGTAGAATGTTACGGCTAAAAGGGGGATAAAAATGAGTAGTTTTAACATAATTGCAGAAACAAATGAAGCTACTGTTGTAGCAAGTTATACTCCAGAAAAAAGAAAAAGTACTGATTATCAAAGTGAAGCTGAGCTTGAAAAAGATTTTATTTACAGATTGACACAGCAAGGTTATGAATATGTAAATATTAAAGATGAAAAGGACTTGATTTCAAATCTTCGTAGCCAATTGGAAAAGCTCAACAACTTTACCTTTTCTGATAATGAGTGGGAGAGATTTTATTTAAAAAATATATCTAATGGTAACGAGGGAATTTTAGAGAAAACCAGAAAAATTCAAGATGATAGCGTGCAAATTCTCACTTGTGATAATGGTTCAACAAAAAATATAAAACTCATTGACAAAAAGAACATTCATAACAACTTTTTACAGGTTTTAAATCAGTATGAGGAAGGCGGCGGAACTCACAAAACAAGATATGATGTTACAATTTTGGTAAATGGTTTGCCACTGGTGCATATTGAGCTAAAACGCAGAGGGGTAGCAATACGAGAAGCTTTTAATCAGATAAAACGCTATCAAAGGGATAGTTTTTGGGCTGGTTGTGGGTTATATGAATACATTCAAGTATTTGTAATTTCCAATGGAACACATACAAAATATTATTCCAATACCACAAGAAACCAACACATAAAAGATTCAGAAGAAAGGATATCATCTAAAAAGAAGAAAACAAGCAATAGTTTTGAATTTACAAGCTATTGGGCAGATGCTGACAATAAAATTATTCCTGATCTTGTGGATTTTACAAAAACATTTTTTGCAAAGCATACTATTTTGAATATTTTAACTAGGTACTGTGTTTTTACATCAGAAGATGTATTGCTTGTTATGCGTCCTTATCAAATTGTAGCAACTGAAAGGATATTAAATCGCATTGAAGTTGCTACAAACTATAAAAAAACAGGCACAGTAGAAGCAGGTGGTTATATATGGCATACAACAGGTTCGGGTAAGACATTAACTAGCTTTAAAACTGCACAGCTTGCTACAAGCCTTGATGATATTGATAAAGTGCTTTTTGTGGTGGACAGAAAAGACCTTGACTATCAAACAATGAAGGAATATGACCGTTTTGAAAAAGGTGCTGCAAACAGTAACACATCTACTAAAATACTTCAAAAACAACTAGAAGATCCAAATGCTAAAATTATCATTACAACTATTCAAAAGTTAGATGTATTTATCAGTAAAAATAAAACTCACGATATTTATAAAAAGAATATCGTCATTATATTTGATGAGTGCCATCGTTCTCAATTTGGGGACATGCATGTTAAAATAACCAAGGCTTTTAAAAACTATCATTTGTTTGGTTTTACAGGGACACCGATTTTTGCTAAAAATTCAGGAAGTGGTAAACATCCAGATCTTAGAACTACAGAGCAAGCATTTGGAGATAAGTTGCACACATACACTATTGTAGATGCAATAGGCGATGCAAATGTATTGCCATTTAGAATTGATTACGTCAATACCATGGAGGAATCAAGCGGTATAAATGATAAAAAAGTAAAAGCCATTGACAGAGAAAATGCAATGCTTGAACCAAAGCGTATTAGTGATGTAACTGCTTATATTTTGGAACACTTTGAGCAAAAGACCTATCGAAATCAAAGTCATTCCTATTATGATCACAAGATTATCACTAATGTAGATAAAATGGCGGCTTCAAAAAATAATACAATTGCAGAGAAAAAGCAAAACACTAAAGTAAATGGATTTAACTCTATTTTTGCAGTTGCCTCTATTCCTATGGCAATGAAATATTATAACGAATTTAAAAAGCAAATGGAGACAAAAGGTAAAAAACTTAATATTGCAACAATTTTTAGTTACAGTCCTAACGAGGAAGATCCTGATGATACTTTATTTGATGAAAACTTTGAAACTGACGGTCTTGACCAAACTTCAAGAGATTTTCTTGATTCTGCAATAAAAGACTATAATAATACTTTTAATGTAAATTATGATACTTCGGCAGACAAGTTCCCTAATTATTATAAAGACGTTTCACTTAGAATGAAAAACCGTGAAATAGATCTGCTTATTGTTGTAAATATGTTTTTAACAGGCTTTGATGCAACAACTTTGAATACTTTATGGGTAGATAAAAATCTTAAACAACATGGACTTATCCAAGCCTTTTCTCGTACAAATAGAATATTAAACTCGGTAAAAACCTTTGGCAATATTGTGTGTTTCCGCAATCTTGAAAAAGAAGTAAATGATGCTCTTGCCTTATTTGGAGACAAAGATGCTAGTGGTGTGGTACTTTTAAAAACATATAATGAATATATAAACGGATACGAGGATAATGGCAAGCATGTTAACGGATATGCAGAGCTTATTCAAAAACTTGAAAATTTATATCCAGTAGATAC
>JAAYAE010000370.1 GCA_012719555.1 Acholeplasmataceae bacterium
GTATTTACTTTTTTCTTACACATGGTTTTAAAACCTGCTTTCTTGTTAACAGATAAAAATAGGTATTAATCACTTATATGTTCAGTGTAAAGCAAAAAAAAACTAATAGCAAGAGGAGCGTATAATGCAAAACTTTATAATAGGGAAAATATAGTATTTGCTTAATTTCCTCTTGCAATATGTAAATAAAATGATTATGCTAAAACATGGTACAATATAATTTTTCTTATGAAAAAATATACTCTTGGACTAGAAAGTTTGTGGACACTGTTTAATGGTGCCATAGTGCAAAAAAAATTTGGGAGGATGTTATTTAATGACAGAAGCATGGACATATTTTCAAAAAGGTGGATTGGTAATGTATCCACTTTTACTTGCATCGATTTTCGTCATCGCCATTGCGGTGGAACGGTATTTGTATTTTAAAGTAGAGGATCCAGGCAGGAAATTCGTCAACGAGCTGGTAGCATTGCTCAGAAATGGAAAATGGAATGAGGCGAAAACTTCTGCACAAAACAAAAAAGGAACTTTTGGACGTATTCTTACTGATGCAATGAGAAAAGACAATGCTGATGCCTACTCTTTGGAAGCTTTCTTGGAAACAGAGTCCGGTATTTTTATTGCACAATTGCGTGAACGCTTGAATTATCTAAGTGTTATCGTTACTATGTCTCCTTTACTTGGATTGCTTGGCACAATTGTTGGTATGATTTCTGCTTTTAGTATTTTTAATATGAGAGCAGGACAGCCAATGGCAATTACAGGTGGAATAGGAGAAGCGTTGATAGCCACGGCAACCGGTCTTTGTGTGGCTATTGTTGCATTGGCCGTCCATTCTTACTACGCACAGCGACTTGATACTGTGATTACTGAAATGGAATTAAGTTTTTCCGTATTAATGGAAGCGGTGCTTCGAGGTGATCGCAAATGAGGCTTCGTGACAGAAGATTGTTGAAACAACCGGAATTGGTTATTATCCCTATGATCGATATAATGTTTTTTCTTTTGGTGTTTTTTATGGTCAGCACTATGTATATGGTAAACCTGAAGACGATACCAATTAAATTACCGGCAGCTGCACATTCTAGCGTTGATGCCCAAACTACTTTCGCAGTTTCTGTAAAAAGTGATAATACAATTTGGTTAAATGACCGTAAAACAGATGTTAATACTTTAGTAATGCAAGCAGCCGCGGAAGGAAAGAATAATCCTAATTTCTCTGTTGCCATTAGAGCAGCCCACGATGCTGATTATGGTGAAGTAATTTCCTTATTAGATCGTTTAAAGGGGGCTGGAATTACTCGTTTTGGTCTTGCAACAGATAACTTGGGTGGGGCAGATAAGAAATGAAAAGTGGAAACGACAATCGTTTGCGGACGGGTTTTATTAGTTCAATTATTTTCCATATTGCTATTTTTACTTTTATTGGATTGGTGGGATTTTTCTCCACAACACAACCCTCTGACCAAAGTGCTGAAGTTTCTATTATAGGGGGAAACGAAGGTGGTGGCGGTGGTAATAACACACAGAATATAACAGTACA
>JAAYAE010000371.1 GCA_012719555.1 Acholeplasmataceae bacterium
CTTTGTAATCACAGCATATTTTTATTTTAATCCGAACTCATAAATTTTCTGAAACAGTCACTTGTTCTGTGAGAATGCTATTAATTACCATTGCAACCCCATCATTGTCATTAGTGCCAGTTATGATTTTTGCCATTTTTTTTATTCTATCATTAGCATTTCCCATGGCTACGCCTATACCAGCATTAGCTATCATCTCTGCATCATTATTAGAATCGCCTATGCACATAATCTCTTCCTGTTTTATACCCCATTTTTCTCCTATGCACCTAATCGCATTCCATTTGCTGGTATTAGGGTCAATAATTTCCAAAAAGTTTTTTTGAGAACTGGTAACATGTATGGAATTCCTAAAAGCACTTTCTAATTCACCCTGTACTTTCTCGCACTGGCCATCTTCTGTCATTACTAAAAGCTTGTGTGGTGCCTTGGGCAGATTAAATAATTCTTCTCCATGAACTTCAAATTGTACCCCGGCAAAATCTGCATAATATCTGGCAAATTCGCTGTCTTCTCGTACCCAAAGGACATCATCAATATAGGCATGTACATAAATATCCCTATCGCGACAAAAAGTCGCTACTTTGTTAGCAACAGCTACAGGCACCGGCCAAGCACCAATTTCTTTGCCTGACAGGGCTTCTTTTACCAGTGCTCCATTATAAACTACCAAAGGAATATCCAAGCCCAATTCTGCCGCATAATTCTGGATAGAGGCAAACATTCTGCCTGTAGCAATCGTTACCTTTATTCCTTCTTTTAATGCATTGCCAATGGCCTTAGCATTTGCTGCGGAAATCTTCCGTTCTTCATTTAACAAAGTTCCATCCATATCGCACGCAATTAGTTTAATACTCAAAAACTTCCCCTCACTTATCTTTTATAAAATAATCAACCGTCCAAGCTATAAGACAAAACACTGATACGATATATGAAAAAACACTTGGATTTGTAACCGTGTACCCCGGTAAAAGCCGTGCTACAACTATTACCGTTAACCCTGCCCAAATAGCGGCTACTATTCTGCCTATCCAAATATGGGCAAATAGGTGCCTTCCAATGGTATGATAACAAGTTGTGAATAGCCCCACCAAAGAAGCTCCTAATATTTGACCACCCAAGGTCACGATATGTATGCCCGCTTCAAAACCAATCAAAAGATATAAGACTAGGCTTAAAAATACTCCCCGTAATAAAAATCCACACATATTTTAATATCCTCCGCCCATTATTATATCATAAGTTATAAAAAAACTGCTCCGCGAAGTTAAGCTAGCGGAACAGTCTTTACTTTATAATTATTCAACAGGAGAGAATTGATCCTTGCCTACACCGCAACCGGGGCAAACCCAATCTTCAGGTACATCCTCAAATTTAGTACCGGCTGCAACATTATTATCAGGATCGCCAACAGCCTCATCATAAACATATCCACAAATATCACATACCCATTTTTTCACTGGAATCACTCCTTTGTTTTTATTCTTTGATTATAGCATAAAAAATAATCGTTATCAATAAAATGTTATTTAATACTATCCTTCTTGGCAACCACATCAAGCCTAAAGAATTCGTAAAGTGTATTTGCCACATTCTTATTCATACCTTCAACCCTTGCCAGCTCCTCTACTGTTGCAGCCTTCATGGCCTCAAGAGAAGCGAACTCCTTCCATAAAGCTTGCCTTCTTTTAGGGCCAATGCCCTCTATATGGTCAAGCACAGAAACTAAATTTCTCTTACCCCTTAACTTTCTATGATAGGTAATGGCAAACCTATGTGCTTCATCTCTAATACGCTGAATTAAATGCAAGGCCCCAGAAGTTTTGTCTAGAAGAATGCTTTCATGAGCACCTTCTACAAAAATCTCCTCTTCTCTTTTTGCCAGCCATATAACATTTAACTCCTGCAGTCCTATACCATGAATAACCTCCAAGGCTGAGCTTAACTGCCCCTTACCTCCATCAATAACTATTAGGTTAGGTAAATCTTCCGCATCCTTATATCTTCTGTATACTACTTCCTGCATAGATTTAAAATCGTCCGGTTTTCCTTCTGCTGATTTTATTTTGTAACGCCGGTAGTCCTTTTTGCTCATTTTTCCGTCACGAAAAACAACCATAGACGCTACTGTTTCAGCTCCTTGGGTATGAGAAATATCAAAACAATCAATGCGTTCCAAGGGTTCTGTCAACCCCAATGCCAGTTGCAGTTCTTCGGTTGCATTTTCCTCTACTTGTTGTGTTAATTGTCCCTTTCGTAATTGTTCTTGCAGATTTTTTTTAGCATTTTCTTCTACCATTTTTATTAAATCCAACTTCATGCCCCTTTTGGGAACCAAAAGCTCTACCTTACGTTTAACTTTAGCTGTAAACCATTTTTCCAGTAATAAACGCTCTTCCTCAGAAGGAGCAACACTTAATAAAATCTCTCTGGGGATAAAAACACCCTCACCATAATATTGTTTAATAAAACCTGCCATAATTTCTGACGGTTCATCCCCTGCATCTTTTGGTAAGAAGAAGTTATCCCTACCAAGCAGTTTACCTGAACGGATAAAAAATACCTGCATACAGATACCCGTGTCATCTTGATACAGTCCAATGGCATCTTGATCTCCACTTTCAGTTATAGCCTTTTGTTGCTCTTTAAGATAATCAATGCTCCGCAATGAATCTCTATAACGTGCAGCTTCTTCAAAATGCAATTTATCAGAAGCAGCCTGCATTTTATGTTTTAAATCTTTTTCCAGTTCAGCAGTTTTTCCTTCCATGAGCAGGATTACCGCATCAATCATTTTTTTATAATCTTCTTTAGTAACTTTCCCTACACAAGGTGCCAAACAACGCTTAATGTGATACTGTAAACAAGGCCTGTCAACATTCATCTTGCGACAATGCCTTAATGGAAACATGCTGCGAATGAGCTTTACATTTGCATGAAGAGCTCCTGCATCCGCATATGGGCCAAAATATTTAGCTCCATCACGTAAAACACGCCTAGTAACAAAGATGCGTGGGAAATCTTCCTGCAAAGTGATTTTCAAATATGGATAGGTTTTATCGTCTTTTAAACTTATATTGTAGCGCGGACGGTATTTTTTTATAAGATTGCATTCTAGAATCAAAGCTTCCATTTCATTAGCCGTTACTATTGTTTCTATCTCTTCTACTTTAGCAACTAATGCTTGTACCTTTGGTGATTGCTTACTGGATTCTCTAAAATAACTACGCACTCTATTTTTTAATATTATAGCCTTACCCACATAAATAACCTTACCACGTGCATCGTGCATAATGTACACGCCAGGCAAGTTAGGTAATACAGCAAGTGTTTGTGCAATAGAATCCTTCATTTTTTTCTCCTACTTTTTAGTTAAAACAAAAAATGTGGCCAATATTTTTCCACATCAGTGCAACATTTTTTTGAGATACTGCCCCGTGTATGAGGCTTTGACCTTTGCTACTTGTTCAGGAGTACCTTGGGCAACAACTTTTCCCCCACGATCTCCACCTTCAGGGCCTAAATCTATTAAATAATCTGCTGTTTTAATAACATCCAGATTATGTTCTATCACTACTACAGTATCTCCCTCATCCACCAGACGTTGAAGAACTTCCAACAGTTTATGTACATCAGCAATATGTAATCCTGTTGTTGGTTCATCTAAAATATATAAAGTCTTACCGGTACTACGACGAGCTAATTCCGTAGCTAATTTAACACGTTGTGCCTCACCACCGGACAAGGTGGTTGCAGCCTGTCCCAACCGAATGTAGCCTAATCCTACGTCTTCAAGCACAGATAATTTTCTATATATTCGCGGCAGATTTTTAAAGAACTCGCAGGCTTCTGTTACTGTCATATCAAGTACTTGAGCGATATTTTTCCCCTTGTAGTGTACCTCTAGAGTTTCTCTATTATAACGTGCTCCTTTGCATACTTCACAGGGTACATATACGTCTGGCAAGAAGTTCATTTCTATCTTGTTCATGCCGTCACCTCTACAAGATTCGCAGCGTCCACCCTTTACATTAAAGCTAAAACGCCCAGGTTTGTAACCTCGTATCTTAGCCTCGTTAGTGGTACTAAATAAAGTGCGAATGTAATCAAATACCCCTGTATAAGTTGCGGGATTAGATCTTGGTGTACGACCTATAGGCGATTGATCAATATCAATAACTTTATCTATGTTCTGTAACCCCAAAATCTTGTCATGTTCACCAGGTCTAAAACGTGCACGACTTAATTTCACAGCCAAAGCTTGATACAATATATCATTAACCAGAGTACTCTTACCACTGCCTGAAACTCCTGTTACTACGGTAAAGACTCCCAAAGGAAATTTAGCCTCTATATTCTTTAAATTATTAGCACGGGCTCCTTTTACTGTTAATGCCTTACCGTTGCCCTTACGACGTTCCTTAGGTACGGGAATGCTTTTTTTGCCGCTTAAATATTGTCCTGTAATTGATTGCTCTACTTTTTTTATTTCTTCCGCTGTTCCTTGAGCAACTACCTCGCCACCCAACTCACCTGCTCCTGGGCCTATATCTATAATTTCATCGGCGGCATACATTGTTTCCTCATCATGTTCTACTACAATTAATGTATTTCCTAGATCTCTTAGATTTTTTAATGAGTCCAGTAACTTTGCATTATCTCGCTGATGCAATCCAATACTCGGCTCATCTAATATATATAAGACCCCAACCAATCCTGAACCAATTTGTGTCGCCAAGCGTATACGTTGCGCTTCGCCACCGGACAGCGTCCCCGCTGCACGATCCAAACTTAAATAATCTAACCCAACATTATTCAAAAAGTTTAAACGTGCCAAAATTTCTTTTAACACTTGCTTAGCAATTATTTTTTGCCGCTCAGTAAGCTTTAATTCGGAAAAAAACTTTACTGTTTCACGCACAGGCAAAGAGGTTACTTCTTGGATATTCTTTCCGCCAACCAAGATTGCTAAAACTTCCGGGATCAAGCGAGCACCGTGACAAACCGGACAGGGAGTACTTGTCATAAAGCTTTCTACATCAAGGCGCATAGCTTCGCTCATTGCCTCTTTATGCCTACGGTTCAGCATAGTAACAATACCCTCAAAGGGTCGTGTAAACTCTCTTATTTCGCCCATCATATTTTCATAGGTAAAAGTAAATTTTTCTTCGTCACTACCTCCATAGGCAATAAAATTCTGAACAGACTTAGGTAATTCCTCCCAAGTACTTTTGAGAGAATAGCCCTTGCTTTTAAGAACAGCGTCCAATTGTCTCATAAAAAATGAATTCATGTTTGTACTAACCGCTGCGATAACGCCGTTTTCAAAACTCATTGACGGATCAGGAATAACTAGTCCCATATCAATTTCCATATTCATACCAAGACCGGTGCAAGCAGGACAAGCTCCATACGGAGCATTGAAAGAAAAAAGTCTTGGTTCAATTTCCGGTAGACTAATACCACAGTCATCACAGGCAAAATGTTCACTATAGCGAGTTAGTGGTCCCTCAATTTCCTGAATTTCCACTAGTCCATCAGCTAACCCCAGTGCAGTTTCTATAGAATCCGACAGTCTTTGACTAATGCCGTCTCTCACTACCAATCGATCTATAACCACAGAAATATCATGTTTTCTTTTCTTATCCAGAACTATATCTTCATCTAAAGTGCGAACATCACCATCCACACTAACGCGTACATATCCGGCCTTACGCATGTTATCCAAAATATTTTTATGTTCGCCCTTCCGGCCGCGTACCAGTGGAGCCATAACCATGAATTTAGTACCACTTGGCAAAGCCAAAACTCGATCAACTATTTGTTCCACCGACTGACGTTCAATTACTTTTCCACACTTAGGACAATGGGGTTCGCCTATACGAGCAAAAAGTAACCGTAAATAATCATATATCTCCGTTACTGTCCCAACAGTAGATCTAGGATTACGACTAGTTGTTTTTTGGTCTATGGAAATAGCAGGACTCAAGCCTTCAATGTAGTCAACATCAGGTTTATCCATTTGTCCTAAAAATTGACGTGCATAAGAAGACAAAGACTCAACATAGCGACGTTGTCCCTCCGCATAAATAGTATCAAACGCCAACGAAGATTTTCCTGAACCGGATAATCCGGTAATTACTACAAGCTTATTTCGAGGTATCTCTACCGTAATATTTTTTAAATTATGCTGCCTTGCACCTTTTATAATTATTTTATCTTCTGACATAATATTCTCCATTAATCAAAGTTAAATTTTTACTGCTTTATCACTATTTTACTGCTTTCGTCTGCCCAATTCCCCTTTTATTAAAATAATTCTATCCCTATACTCTGCCGCTCTTTCAAAATCAAGTTCTTTGGCAGCTACTGCCATTTTTTTGTCTAGTTCCTTTAAACTTTTTTGCAAAATCTTATCAGAGCTTTTCTTCAAAGCTTTAACAGAATAGTCTTTAGTAGCGTCATCTTCTGCAACTTTAGTCAAATGGATTAATTCCACTACTTTCTTTTCAATAGTTTTTGGAGTAATACCATGCTCGACATTATATGTTTCCTGTTTCTTGCGTCTCCTGTCCGTTTCTCCTATGGCGCGCTCCATAGAACCGGTAATTCTATCCGCATACATAATAACGCGGCCATGAACATTGCGGGCAGCACGACCTATTGTTTGAATCATAGCAGTGTCAGACCTTAAAAAGCCTTCTTTATCAGCATCTAAAATAGCTATCAAGGAGACTTCCGGCAAATCTAAGCCTTCGCGCAATAAGTTAATTCCTACCAAAACATCAAATACACCGGCACGCAGATCATGAATTATTTCCGCCCGCTCTATTGTAACAATATCTGAGTGTAAGTACCTTACTTTCACATCTGCTTCTGTTAGGTAATCTGTTAAATCTTCTGCCATTTTCTTGGTTAGCGTAGTTACCAGTACTCTTTCTCCTGCTTGTGCAACCCTATGTATTTCACCTAATAAATCATCTATCTGCCCTTTAATTGGGCGAATTTCTATCTGAGGGTCCACCAACCCTGTTGGTCGTATAATTTGTTCTACTACTGCATCTGCTTCCTGAAGTTCATAAGCAGACGGTGTTGCCGAAATATAGATAGCCTGGCCTCTTTGTTCCTGAAACTCATCAAAGGTCAACGGTCGATTATCACAGGCAGAGGGTAATCTAAACCCATAGTCTACCAGCATATTCTTACGTGACCTATCTCCGGCAAACATGGCTCGTATTTGCGGCAAGGTTACATGACACTCATCAATTACCGTTAAAAAATCTTTAGGAAAATAGTTCACCAAGGTAAAAGGTGGCTCCCCAGGCTTACGATCTGTTAAAAGTCTGGAATAATTCTCAATGCCGGAACAGTAGCCCATTTCTCCCATCATTTCTAGGTCATAATTGGTACGCTGCTCCAAACGTTGTGCTTCCAAAATTTTATTTTGGCTTTTTAAATCCGCAACTCTGTTTGCCAGTTCCCTGCGAATATCTCCCATGGCTCGCTCTAAGTTTTCCGGAGAAGTAACATAATGAGATGCAGGAAAAATTGCTACATGGTTTCGCTTGGTTAAAATCTCTCCTGTTAACACATCTATTTCCATAATATTTTCTACTTCATCACCAAAAAGTTCAATGCGAATAGCTTTTTCATTATAATTCGCAGGAATAACTTCAATAACGTCACCACGCACACGAAAAGTCCCGCGTTCAAAAGCAATGTCGTTGCGGGAATATTGAATACTAACTAATTTTTTTAATATTTCCTGCCTGTCAACATTTTGACCCACTCTAAGGGACAATACCAAATCATAATAATCCTTCGGTGCTCCCAAACCATAGATGCAGGAAACACTGGCTACAACAATTACATCTCGACGTTCAAAAAGAGCACTGGTAGCCGAATGTCTTAGCTTATCAATTTCATCGTTAATAGAAGAATCTTTTTCAATATAAGTATCGCTCTGAGGAATATATGCTTCCGGCTGATAATAGTCGTAATAGGATACAAAATACTCTACCGCATTTTCCGGGAAAAATGCTTTTAACTCGCTAGCCAACTGTGCGGCCAACGTTTTATTATGAGCAATAACCAATGTTGGTTTTTGTACCTTATTGATAACTTGAGCAATTGTATATGTTTTTCCTGTGCCGGTAGCACCTAAAAGGACCTGCGTGTGTAAGCCGTCTTTCACCCCTTCAGTCAACTGCTTAATCGCCTCTGGTTGATCCCCTGCCGGTTCAAAAGGAGCTTGTATTTTAAATTCCAATTTATTCACCTTCATGTTTTTTTAAACTATTTAGTATTATATCATAATTCAGCCTTATACGTACACGCACCTCTACCTGTCATAAATAAAGAGACCTTAACAAAAAAAAGACTCCCCAAAGGGAGCCTAATTACTTTGTAAATTATAAAGCAGCTTTAGCAGTTTCTACCAATTTGGTAAATGCTGCAGCGTCATTGATAGCCATATCAGACATAACCTTACGGTCCATCACAACACCTGCTCTAGTCAAACCACAGATGAAGCGGCTATAACTCATACCGTTAGCACGAGTTGCTGCATTAATACGGGCAATCCATAATTTGCGGAATACACGCTTTTTCGTACGTCTATCACGACGAGCATAGGAAAGACCCTTCATTACGGTTTCATTAGCTTTTTTAAACAACTTGCTTTTACTACCACGATATCCTTTTGCTAATTTAAGAATATGTTTATGACGTCTATGAGCTGTTACGCCCACTTTAATTCTAGCCATTGTTATTTCCTCCTTTAACTAAATAATATTATTATGCGTAGGGCAACATTTTCGATACGCGATCATGATCAGTCTTATGTACCAATCCAGCTTTACGCAAGTTTCTCTTGCGAGATGGGGATTTATGTTCAAGAATATGACTTCTAAAAGCTTTGGAACGCTTAAATTCACCGCTTGCTGTTACTTTAAAACGTTTTGCAGCAGCTCTACGAGTTTTCATTTTTGGCATGGTAACATCCTCCTTATTATTTTGTAACCTTAGGCGTAACAATCATAATCATGTTTTTGCCCTCAAGTTTGGCGCCACGTTCGACTATACAAATATCGTCTAATTGTTTGGCCATTTTAATTAATAGCAATTCGCCTAATTCCGGATGAGTAAGTTCACGTCCGCGGAACATAATGGTTATTTTTACTTTATCCCCATCATTTAAAAACCTTACCGCATTCTTGTACTTAGTATTGAAATCATGATCCTCAATACCTGGACGAAGTTTAACTTCTTTGACATCAACGGTTTTTTGACGTTTACGCGCCTCTTTGTCACGCTTTTGTTGCTCGTAACGATACTTGCCGAAATCCATAATCCGGCACACAGGCGGCTTCGCTGTAGGAGCTATCTCAACTAAATCTAAATGTCTTTCGATTGCCAGATTAAGAGCATCTTCAACCGACATAACGCCTAATTGCTCTCCATCTTCAGCATTTACACGCACCTCACGGGCCCTGATATCTTCATTGATTCGCAAGTCTTCTTTGGCTATGACAATTCACCTCCATGAAATCATAAAAAAACGGGTAGAAATAAATTCCACCCGTTAGTAATAAGCAATATCACTGACCTTGTCGAACTCATGGTTGCAAGGTGAGAAACGGACGGTTTCTACTTCGTTACTGA
>JAAYAE010000372.1 GCA_012719555.1 Acholeplasmataceae bacterium
AATGATAATATAAATGGAGTTTTTACATACTGTAAAATTAGCAGGTCATAGCTATCTAAGAGGGGGAAATATATGAACATTGCAGAACACATAGAGCTCACGCGTTTGAAACCGGAAGCTACGGTGCAAGATATAATAAAATTATGTCAGGAAGCTAAGGACGCAGGACTTTTTGGGGTTTGCATAAATCCTTGTTATGTAGCATTAGCTAAGCATCTTTTAACAGGAACTAAGATAAAGATAATTACGGTAATAGGTTTTCCTCTGGGGGCTACCTATACTGAGGTAAAAGCATTGGAAACTAAAATGGCCATAGAAAATCATGCCGACGAAATAGATATGGTTATGAATATTTCTGCCTTTAAGACAGGGAATTACGATGCTGTTATTGCAGACATAAAACAAGTGGTAGAAGCAGCGAAACCTTATCCTGTAAAAGTAATAATAGAAACCTGTTTACTTACTGATACAGAAAAACATAAGGCAGCACAATTGGTTGCACAGGCAGGAGCAAGCTTTGTAAAAACAAGTACAGGGTTTTCTTCCGGAGGTGCAACTGTTGAAGATGTAAAGATTTTACGCCAGGAAGCCGATAAAGGCGGTATTGGGGTCAAAGCGGCAGGAGGAATTCGAGATGCAGCCATGGCAGAGGCTATGCTCGCTGCCGGTGCCGATAGGATTGGCACTAGTGCCGGCCCCAAAATTGTAGGGGTAGTTCATGCAAAATAAATTTCAAGTTAATGTTATTGCCAGCGGCAGCAAAGGGAATTCGAGCATAATAGTTGCAGGTAATACTGCGCTTTTAATAGATGCAGGAATTAGTTGCAAGCGTATTCTGGCTGGGATAAAAGCCTGTGGGTTGGAGCCGGGAGATTTAAGCGGAGTATTACTTACACATGAACATATTGATCATGTAGCTGGATTGCCGGTCCTTAGTAGAAAAACAGGTTTACCAATTTATGCTAATGAAAAAACATGGGCAGCCATGCCTAAACGCAGCGAAATATCAAGGGAGAGCATTAGGGTATTGCCGAGAAATTTCACCTTAGGAAATATCAAAATAGAAGCTTTTAAGATATCCCATGATGCGGCTGACCCTGTAGGGTATAGCCTTTTTTGCGGCAAGGACAAATGCACTTATTTAACTGATTGTGGATTCTTAACCGACAGTTGCATTGAAGCGGTAAAAAATGCAGGAACACTGATTTTGGAAGCAAATCATGATGTGGAAATGTTAAAACATGGTTCTTATCCAATTATGTTGCAAAATAGGATTTTAGGTAGAAAAGGCCATCTGTCCAATGAAATGGCAGGCAGTTTGTTGGTAGGGTTAGATTGTCTGCCGCAAGAGGTATTTTTGGCACATCTTAGCCATGAAAATAATAGGCCACAACTAGCATTTGATACTATAGATGAAATGCTTAAAAAGGCTGACACAAAGGAAACAGTGGAATTATATGTTACAAGGCAGGATATTATGGTAAGCAATATGGATAGGAGGCTGCAAGATGAATAAAAAATTTTTAACGAAAAGATTGTTGGTATTTATTGGGATTACTTTGGGAGTAAGTTTAGTGATAAGTGGTTGTAGTGTTAGCAGTAAAAAAGATTCTGCACAAGTTTCTAATGGACAAGCAGTGGCCTCGGCAAATAAAACAAAAAATGAAAAAAATATTTCCGGTGGCCGAAACACAGCCATTGTACAGGCTGCAAAAAAGGTTGGGCCGGCAGTAGTAGGCATTACTAACAAAGCTTTTGTGAGGGATTTCTTTAATAGAGTACAGTTAACTGAACGCGGTACAGGGTCAGGAGTAATTTACAGCAAGGATGGCCTTATTGCGACCAATAATCATGTGGTGGCAGGAGCTCAAGAAATTGTGGTAAGTTTACCAAATGGTAAGACCTATCCGGGACGTGTTTTAGGCGCAGATGAGGCTACTGATTTGGCCGTAGTGAAAATTGACGTCAAAGAGCCTTTAACAGTGGCAGAATTTGGTGATTCTGATGATATTATGGTGGGAGAACCTGCAATTGCTATTGGGAACCCTCTTGGTCTTGAATTTCAAGGCAGTGTGACGGCAGGCGTTATCAGTGCTCTAAACCGTTCCATTGATTTAGGCGAGCGCAAATTTAAACTTATTCAAACGGATGCTGCTATTAATCCGGGTAATTCCGGCGGTGCTTTGGTGAATGCTGATGGACAGGTTATAGGAATTAACAGTGCCAAGGTTGCCGTTTCAGGCGTAGAGGGTATAGGTTTTGCTATTCCTATTAATGAAGCTAAGCCTATTCTGGCAGAATTGGAAAGCAAGGGTCGTATTGCACGGCCCTTTATTGGAGCTAGCTTAATTGATAAAGAAGTAGCAAATAAATATGGTATTAATGTAGATTTGCATGGTGGTCTTTATGTTATGAAGCTATCACCGGGGGGACCTGCTTGGAGGGCAGGCATACGTACCAACGACATCATTACTAAGTACGATGGTAAGCAAGTTACTACTGTTGCTGATTTGCGTGATATGATTAACGCTAGCGGTATTGGAGCCAGTGTTACTGTTACCATTTTGCGTGGTGATGAAGAAATAGATAAGTATGTTACATTGACGGAAATACCGGAACAATAATGCAAATAACCATTGCTTGTGTGGGTAAAATTAAAGAAAAATATTTGGTGGAGGGCATTGCAGAGTATACTAAGCGCCTGGGTCCGTTTTGTCGGCTGGAGACGGTTAGCATAAGTGAGGAAAAAATGCCTGATAGACCTTCTGACGCCACTAAGGAACAGGTACTAACTAGGGAAACCCAGCGGTTATTGACCGTTATTCCTGAAAACTCTTATGTCTTTGTCTTGGATGTTATTGGCAAACAAATAAGCTCACCGGAATTAGCACAAAAAATTGCGGATTTAGCTTTGGAAGGTAAAAGTAATCTTACCTTTGTTATAGGCGGAGCTTTTGGTTTTACTGATGCCTTGCGGAAAAGAGCCGATTTTACTATTTCTTTTTCTAAGATGACGTTCACGCATCAAATGATAAGAATGCTCCTAGTGGAGCAAATTTATAGAGCTTTTAAGATTAATCATGGTGAAAAGTATCACTGG
>JAAYAE010000373.1 GCA_012719555.1 Acholeplasmataceae bacterium
ATGTTGAGAAGTAACTAAGCAGTTGCTGTTTTATGGATTGGTTAAAAATATTCCTAGTTGTTTTAATTAAAATTGCACGAGAAACATTCATAATCTTAGGAATCAGCATTCTTTTTAAGAAGAGGGCTATAGTATGATAATAAAAAACGAATCAGCACTGGATGGTCTGAAAGTGTTGGATTTGGGACGCATGATTGCAGCACCATTTGCAGCAGCTATTCTTGCGGACATGGGAGCCGACGTTATTAAGGTGGAAATGCCTGGTATGGGCGATTTGTCTAGAAGTATGCTTCCAAAGGATAAAGGAATTAGCACATATTATGAAGTTTTTAATCGTAGTAAACGTGGAATAACCTTGAATTTAAAATCAGAGGCAGGTAAGATGGCATTTGGTAAGCTTCTTCGTTTTACAGATGTTCTGATTGAAAATTTTCGCCCTGGGGTTATGCATAGAATGGGGTTTTCATACGAAGAAGTTAAAAAGATTAATCCCAAAATAATTTATACTTCTATTTCCGGATATGGACAAGATGGAGCTTATGCTGATAGGGCATGTTTTGATCCTATAGCTCAGGCTATGAGTGGGTTGATGAGCGTGACTGGTGAAAACTGCGGAGAAAGTGTGCGCTGCGGGGCCTCAATAGCTGATGTATTGGGAGGACAGAATGCAGTAATTGCAATTCTAGCAGCACTTGAATATCGCAGGAAGACAGGTAAGGGACAGCAGATAGATATTGCCTTGGTAGATTCTTGTATTTCCGCACTTAGTAGTGTGAATCAGTTGTATTTTACAAACAAAAAAGTTCCAACCCACAGGGGGAACTCCTTTGAGGCTAGTGCGCCAGGGAACAGTTATCATACCCGCGATGGTAGTAGTGTTGTAGTTCTTGCAGGACAAAATAGTGAATGGAGTAAGTTGGCACAAGTGCTTGGTCATGAAGAATGGTTGAAAATGCCGGAATTTGCAGAGGTGGATTCCAGAGTGAAAAATAGAAAATACCTGGATTCACTTATTTCAGCCGAGACAATAAAGTATGAAAGAGATGAACTGATAGGGCTTCTTCTTAAGGCAAAATTACCCGTAGCACCAATTTTATCAGTAGATCAGGTTGCGAATGATCCATATTTTCGGGATACCAGACACATGTACAGCGTAGTGAAGCACCCTGTATTAGGAAAGGTAATGATTACCAATCAACCAATAAAAATGTCGGAAACAAACCCTTATGTACGAAGCGGGGCTCCACTATTGGGAGAAAATAATATAGACCTCTATTCAAAGCTTGGCTATAAACGAAATGAAATTGAAAAAATGAAGGAGAATGGCGAGATTTAAGGATCAATTGTTTTGGGGATTCAATAAATAGGTTATGAAAATAAAAGGGCTTAGATGAATTTTAATGACAAGGTGAAGGAGGAACGATATACATGAAAAGAGCCTATGCAGAAATTCCAGAAGGACAAATTCACTATCGTTATGCAGGAAGTGGCGAAGCAGTTATTTTGTTGCATATGTCAGGTAGTTCGTCAGACGAATATGAAAAAGTAGGGGATATAATAGCTAGATATTATCAAGTATACGCTATTGATTTCCTTGGATTCGGAGAGTCTGACAATCCACCACATTTTTTTTCGTTTGCAGATCACGCAAGAACTATAGTTTCTTTCATGGATTCATTAGGGATAAAATCAGCTTATCTGGTAGGTAATTTAGTAGGAGCGAACATTGCTGTGCATATTGCTACATCAAACTTAGGCCGTGTAAAGGGTTTGATGCTTGGACAACTATGTTATCATGAAGAACCAGAGCATTTTCTGAAGTTGCGTCACGCTCCCATATTTTCTAAAGTTGAAATTAGTGACGACGGAAGTCATATGAAGGAATATTGGATGCGCTCTGCTAAATATGGCGATAGTGCTGAAATTTCAAATGATCGAGCTGTCTGTTTGCATAAGGCGCGTGACAATGGGGAAGCATTGCATTGGGCGTTGTGTGAAGACGAGAATTTTGAAAAGCTTTTGCCGCAAATTAAGGTTCCAACGGTTTGCCTTAATTATAGTAAAAATGGCAATGTTGCTGGGATAAAAAAGGCAGCATCCATAATTCAAAGTGGCAAATATGAGTATCTTGAGGATGCAAGTCCATACATTAATAGAGCTAATCCAGAACTTTTTGCAAGTCTTTTCTTGGAGTATTTTAAATAAGAATTGTGTTTATTTGTTGATTCCATTACAAAAAGTACTGTCTAACTTGTCATAAAATATGGGTTATCGGCCAGAGTTGAAGGAATTTTTACATAATTAAGGGTCTTTTCCGAGATTTTTGGGAGGACCCTTAATTGTTGACTTCACTGTAATAAATGGATACAATATTAAATGGTAAAATTTAAGTAAACAGGAGCTATAATGAAGCCAATAAATCTAATACAAACGAAAGATTATATAGCAAGGGTTATTCGCCTGGAGATATTGTCAGGAAGAATTAAGGCGGGAGAAGAGCTTACTCAAGAAGATCTGGCTGAGACAATGGGAGTGTCTCGCATGCCGGTACGCGAAGCTTTGCAGACCTTGGCTCAAGAAGGATTTTTGGTCCGATTGCCTAATCGTCATATGCAGGTTATGGCTTTGAATCAAGAGGAAATTGCAGGTATTTTTTCTTTAGTTGCGTCCATGGAGACAGAGATTTTAAAACAAATATTGCGCGCTGCTAAAGATTTAACGCCTTTGAGGGAAAAAATAAACAAGGGAATTGAATTTCATTTTGCCTTAGCCAATTTACTTGGTAATGCCTATATTAAACAAATACACGGTAAGCTTATTGAAGGTTATGTAGCGTACGCAATAGAAAGTATGAACGATAAAAGCCTCGCCATTAAAGTTTTGCAAGAGCTCCTAGCTGCAGCTCAAAATAATAACGAAGAGCAAATCAGTAAGGCTTTTCATGCTTACTATGAAATCTATGCAAAAGTTTTTACCGTGGGAGGTAGAGTATGAATAACTTAGGAAAAATAAAAATTCTCCCTGTTAGAGAACATGTTGCGGGTGTTTTGCGCAAGGCCATACTTACCGGTGAGCTGGGGGAAGGCCAGGAAATAACTTTAAAAGATATCGCGTCTAATGTTGGAGTTTCTAGCATGCCAGTACGAGAAGCTTTTCAAATGCTAGCCTTAGAGGGACTCATTAAATTACGCCCGAATAAGGGTGCGGTGGTTCTAGAGATTAATGAAAAAACTATCCGTGACCATTATGAAACAAGAGCACTTCTGGAAAGTGAAGCCGCTGCTCTTGCCAGCAAAAATACTGTGGATGTTAGCGAAATAGAAGGTATTCAGAAGTTGGCAGAAGAAGCGTTGGCAGCGAATAATTATAATGAATACAACAAACACAATCAGGCTTTTCATGTAGCTATTTGGTCTGCTGCTGATAATGCGAAGATTGCTAATATTTTGGCTTCTTTGTGGAATGGTATGTCCATGGGGCCTAGGATAACAAAGGAAGATTATGCTATTTTATCTAATAAGGAGCATAGAAAGATTGCTGAAGCAATTAAAAATCATGATGTGGCTAGAGCTAGGAAGGCCATGCACAAGCATATAACAAGAAGTATGGAGGATATATTGAAGAGATATAATAACCGGTAGAAAGATTTCCGGTTATTTTTTTGTAGCTTTAATAAAAAC
>JAAYAE010000374.1 GCA_012719555.1 Acholeplasmataceae bacterium
CTTGGGCACCGTTTTTTATAGCAAATTTAATTAAATTTTAAAACAGCACCTTGGGCTGAAGAGGAAACCAAAGACGCGTAACGGGCCAAATAACCTGATTTAACTTTTGGTTCAGGGCATTTCCATACCTTGCGTCGTTCTTCTAATTCTTTATCACTAAGTTTTACATTCAATTTGCGCTTAGGGATATCAATTTCAATGATGTCTCCGGTCTTAATGAGAGCGATGGGGCCACCTTCGCGAGCTTCTGGTGATATATGACCAACGCAAGCACCACGAGTAGCACCGGAAAAACGACCATCGGTTAGAAGGGCAACATCTTTATCAAGGCCCATACCGGCAATAACGGAAGTTGGGTTTAGCATTTCACGCATTCCAGGCCCGCCTTTAGGGCCCTCATAGCGGATAACGATTACATCACCTTTTTTAATTTCTTTGCCGATAATGGCTTTTATAGCAGCATCTTCAGAATCATATACTTTAGCCGGGCCTGTATGTTTTAGCATTTCAGGAGCTACCGCACTTTCTTTAACTATGCTGCATGCTGGTGCTAAATTCCCTGTTAGAACAGCCAAACCACCAGTTTTGGAAATAGGTTCCTTTACTGTATGGATAACTTCGGGACGTAAAATAACAGCACCTTTTATATTTTGTCCAACAGTTTTGCCGGTAACAGTCTTACAACTTTTTTCAATAAGTCCGGCTTTATCTAATTCGGCCATAATAGCACGAATACCACCGGCTTCGTTGACGTCTACCATGTGAAATGTTCCACCGGGACTGAGTTTTGTTAAATAAGGGGTTTTTTTGCTTATGGTATCAAAATAATCTAGAGTTAAAGTCAGGCCTGCTTCATGGGCTATAGCCGGCAAGTGTAGGGCAGTATTGGTGGAACCACCAATAGCCATATCTACAGTGATAGCGTTTTTAAAAGCTTTGGCCGTCATAATATCACGAGGGCAAATATTCTTTGCCAGTAAGTCCATAATGCGTTTGCCTGCTTCTTTAGCTAAAGAAATACGGGCACCTTGATAAACGGCTGGGATGGTTCCATTTCCGGGGAGCCCCATACCTAGAACTTCTGTTAGGCAGTTCATTGTGTTGGCGGTAAACAAACCGGAACAAGATCCACATCCGGGACAAGCACAATGTTCTATTTCGCTTAACTCTGCCTTGTTTATTTTACCGGCCTCAAAACGGCCGGCTGCCTCAAACACAGTACTAACGCTTATGTCCACGCCATTGCGTCGACCAGGAAGCATAGGACCACCGCTAACGACGATGGCTGGAATATTAAGACGAGCTGCTGCCATGAGCATCCCGGGAACGATTTTATCACAGTTAGGAATTAGTACCAAAGCGTCAAATGCATGGCCGCTGGCTACGGCTTCAATACTATCGGCAATTAATTCACGACTGGCAAGTGGATACTTCATCCCATCATGCCCCATGGCAATACCATCGCAAATACCAATAGCAGGAAATTCAATTGGAGTTCCCCCGTTTTCTAGTACACCATATTTAACGGCCTTAGCAATTTCATCTAGGTGCATGTGGCCTGGGATGATTTCATTTTGTGCATTACAAATACCAATTAGTGGCCGCTTCATTTCATCTTCAGTATAACCCATAGCATAAAACAAAGAACGATGTGCAGCACGTGTTGAACCCTTTTTTACTGTATCACTACGCATTTATTTCCCTCTTTTCTTAAATTATGTAATGTATATCATAAAAAATTTTAATACGTTTTATTGATTTAGTCAAACGTATTTTGCGAAAATTGTATATACGAGTACTACACATTGGTTATTTTAATACGGATTTCATAATATTTTTAATCTGCATCAGGCTTTACATATAAGGTTTTTTGTTCGGTATAGATGACGAATCCGGGTTTTGCACCGTTTGGTTTTTTCACAAAACGTTTTTGTGTATAGTCTACCGGTACTTGTTCAGCAGTTTTTCCTTTACTATAAAAAGCAGCCAATCTTGCTGCATGCAGTATATCTTCATAACTTGGTTCTGGCGAAGTGGTTTTTAAAATTACATGGGAACCGGGAATACCCTTTGTATGAAACCATAAATCTGAACTTTTACCAATTTTAAAAGTAACGTAGTCATTTTGCTTATTGTTTTTCCCAATATGGACCGTTGTTTCATCTGAAAATTTAATTGCAGCAGGAGTTGATTTTGCCAAGGTAATGGTTCTTTTCTTTTTGCTAGTGTCGGGTAATAGTCCGGCAAAAATCATTTCCTGCTTTATTTCAGCAATTTCATTTTTGGTAGCTGCAGTTCCAATAGAAGCATCAATGGACTCAAGGTAAGTCAAAAGATTTAGGGTTTCTTTTTGCTGGAGTTCAATTTCATTTAGTGCTCGCTTGAATTTATTGTATTTTTTATAATAGTTTTGTGCATTGTCAATCGGACTTAAAATCGGAGACAAAGAGATTGTTAGTGGGGTATTGTCGTAGATGCTGTTTAATGTGCAGCTGCTAATGCCTTTTTTTAAGTTATATATGTTAGCCATTAGGGTATCAGCAATTATTTTTTGGTTATCTGCCTTTTGGGCTTCCACTAAGTCTTTGGCTAGCAGTTTAACTTTTTTTGTTGTTTTCACTACAGCATTACTAATAATTTTATTCAAAAGTTCTTTATCAGGAATTTGAATAGGAATTAGTTTGGCACCAAAGCTTAATGCATCTAGGACAGTATTGAATTTTACTAACTTTTCACCATTATTAGCAACCGGAGAATAGGGAACCACAAGCTTCATAGAGTTTTTTTGATTGATAATGCCATATACACTATAGTTTTCAGTGTTGAAGCAGTTGTTTATTTCTTTTTGTAGAGCGGTCAAAGCTTTTTCGCAAGAAATAGCTTCTAATAGAGTAAGTCCGGTTACGTTAGTGTTGATGTTACTGCGAGCTAAAACTTCTAAGGCGGTATTTTTACCAATTCCTATGGTTAGAGTTATAAGGCTTTTAAGCACAGGTTCATCTATTGCACGCTGACATGCATCCACAATACTATGGGCAGGAGCCGATAAAAAGTTTAAACCATCTTGCTTTGGTGGTGTCTCATATGGTAAATTGGGTAGTATTTGTCGAAAACTGCTTTGGTTTTTGCCTATGTGGCGTAATGAGTCTATAATAAGTTGCTGCTCATCAGTAAAAATTATATTGCTATTTTTACCGGTTAACTCAAAAACTAAATGTTTAGTAATAATTTGACGTGCTGGACCAATCAGGCAAATGTCCATAATTAGCACTCGATCTAAGTTTTGCTGGTGCAAACAAGTAATTCGGCCTTCTTCTAAATGCTTGCGTAAAAGCATGCAAAAGGCTGGAGGCGTGTTTGGACGCTCCGGTATAGTATCAGCAAGATAAAGTAAGGGCGTAGTTCCGCTGAAATCAGCTAAAAGATTAAGGGTAGTATTTCCCGTGTTAATCATCAGCAATAAGGAATTCTTGGCGGGCATAAATATTTTATATATTTTGCCATTTTCAATTTGTTTTTTCAGCTCTTTTGTTAGTAAGCTTAGAGTAATTCCTTCTAAATTCATCTATTTTCCTCGTAATTTCGTAAAAATATGTAGTTTTATTTGCACCACACTGTCTAATAATATATAATATAGAGACAATAAGTTCAAATCCTACTTAAGTATAATCTGTTGAATGGGTTTGGTCAAATAGTGCAGTGAAGAAATGCAAGTCTTGGGAAGATTTGTAAGGTGGAGGTGCACCATGGGTAAAATTTTACTATTTTTAGCAGGTTTTTTTTATTTTATGGGGACAGTTCAAGCTATGATGCCTATTACAGCGGAGACGGTGCAGGCAGCGCAGCAATATGGAGTATCTCAAAAAAATGTATCTACGGAAGAATTGCTAACTAGGTGGACAGTTGCTGATAGGAAACAAACGAATAAGTTTGGTTCCAGAGAGCGAATTGTAGTCTATACTCCTTATGTTGTGGCAGCTGTAGATGCTCAAAGTAAGACAGTAAATGGTCAGAAAGTGAATGTTGATTCAGGGCTTACTTTAGCTAAAGAATATAATGACATACTGGCATTGGGGGTAATAATAGATTCATCTTTTCAAGTAGAACCAAAATATCTTAAGGCCTATATAACTCAAGGCCGTCAAGTCTTAATGCCTTACAATGTAACATTGGATAAGGCAGTTATGCGAGATTTAAAGGTAAATAGACGAACTTTAATGGCTAGTGATAAGTTTCAGCCTAGCATGCAGGAAAAAACTGATTTATATAAAGATAAGTTAGAACTTGACAAAAAGACACAGGAAGTTTTACAAGATGGTTCTTCTGCAAATTCGCCATCAGATCAAGTTATTATAAAAATTTGGAATATGCAGTATTTCATTTATTTTGATTTGGCAAAATTGGACCTTACAAAATCTATGATACTTACTATTTCTGACCAAGCCGGTGGAGTTAGGGAGTTTGAAATTAATCTTGGAACTATGAATTAGGGTTTTATTAAGGATTGGGGGTTTTATTTTGTTACGAAGTATGACAGGCTTTGGACGTGGTGAATATAAAGATGACCAATTTTCTTTTGTTATTGAAATGAAAACAGTAAATCATCGTTATAATGAGGTGGCTATTCGCTTACCACGCTTCTTGAATGCTCTGGAAGACAGGGTTCGCAAGACAATTTTGCAGACACTTAGCCGTGGGCGGGTGGATGTGTTTATTACTTCCGTTTATACAAACGGGGATAATTGTGTAATCAAAGTTGACAAGGCGCTTGCAAAAGCTTACCATAATGCTTTACAGGAAGTAGGAAACGCGGTTGGTATAAAAGAGCTAAGTCTTAATAATCAAGATGAGGTTTTGTACTTATCTAGGTGTCCGGATGTTTTTTCAGCAGATGAAGGATATTTTGACGTAGAGCAGTTATGGCCAAAAATGGAAAAAGCTATTAGCGTTGCCTTGAAAAATTTGGTTAGTATGCGCGAGGCAGAAGGTTCTAATATTTTGGAGGACTTAGAAGGCAGAGCAAACTTGATTGCAGAAAAACTTGCAATTGTAGAAGAACGTGCTCCTTTGGTGGTTACAGAATATCAAGGCCGCTTGTCAGAACGCATTAACGATCTTTTGAAAAGCTATGCTGAACAAACTGTTGAACCGGAGCGGTTAATTCAAGAAGTTGCCATATTTGCTGACAGAGTTAATATTACGGAGGAAATAGTCCGCTTAAAGAGTCACATAAAACAATTTAAATTGATGATTGAAAGCGACAAGCCTGTGGGACGCAAAATGGATTTCTTAATTCAGGAATTCAATCGCGAAGCAAATACCATTGCGTCTAAATCTAATGATTTTACGATTACGCAAACAGTGGTAGAAATAAAGGGAGAAATTGAGAAGATTAGGGAACAAATACAAAATATTGAGTAGTGCTAAGGGGTGTAATGATGGAAATAAAGCTAATCAACATTGGTTTTGGTAACATAGTAGCTGCACATCGTATTGTCACAATTATAGGGCCTGAGTCAGCGCCTATTAAGCGTATTATACAAGAAGGCAAGGATAAGGGAATGGTTATAGATGCCACATATGGCAGACGAACTCGCGCAGTACTGGTAATGGACAGCGGTCATGTAGTTTTATCTGCAATCCAGCCGGAAACAATAGCAAATCGTTTAGATCAAGATGATGATATTGAGGAAGAAATCCCTAAGGAGGATGGTAAATGAAGCCACAGGGATTGTTGTTAGTTTTGTCTGGGCCTTCAGGTGCCGGAAAAGGCACTATTTGTAAGGCTCTTCTGGAGCAAAGGTCAGATTTAGTTTATTCCGTTTCTTGTACCACTCGACCACCTCGTAAGGGAGAAATAAGCGGAGTAAATTATATTTTCACTAATCATGAAGATTTTGAAGACATGATTAACAATAAAGGATTTCTTGAGCATGCAAGCGTCTATGGAAACTATTATGGAACACCACGTGCTTATGTTTTGGAACAGCTTAAGGCCGGTAAAGATGTTGTTCTTGAAATAGATACACAAGGAGCGTTACAGGTTAAAGAAAATTTCCCGGATGGAGTTTTTGTTTTCATTGTTCCACCATCTTTAGATGAGCTTTCTAAACGTATTTATAATCGGGGGACAGATGCGGAAGATGTCATTAAAAGACGTTTAAGTGCCGCAACTTCTGAGTTGGCTTATGCTTCAAAATACGACTATATAGTAGTGAATGATGAAGTGGAAAAAGCCACTTCCAAAGTAAGTAAGATAATGGATGTAGAGCATTTGCGTGTGGGTCGTACATTTTATATTGTAGATGAAATTTGTAAGAGATGTAAGAAAGAGGAGTGTTGAGAAGTATGTCAATGGTAAAACCTTCAATTGATTATTTAGCTACGAAAGTTGACAGCAAGTATACTTTAGTGGTTTTGGCAGCAAAACGCGCCAGGGAACTTGTTGATAAGTCTCCTACCCTAATAGTAACGAAGTCTAAGAAACCTGTAACTGTGGCATTAGAAGAAGTAGGAGCAGATTCTATAACCTATGAAAGAACCAAGAACGGTATAAAATAGGAGGCATCAATTGTGCTTACAGGAAAGAAAATAGTACTGGGAGTTACCGGTGGTATTGCAGTCTATAAAGCGGTAGATCTTGTTAGCAAACTAACTCAAGCGGGAGCTCAAGTACGTGTGGTAATGAGCGAAGCTGCTACTAAATTAGTTACTCCCTTGACCTTTAAGGAAATAAGCGGACATGCAGTAGCAATTGATATGTGGTGTGCAAATCCGGAATTTAATGTTGAGCATATTGCTTTAGTTGAATGGGCAGATTTGATGATCATAGCACCGGCAACTGCCAATGTAATCGGCAAGATGGCTGGCGGTATTGCAGACGATTTGCTGACTACGACGATTTTAGCTTGCCAAAAACCAATTATTATATGCCCGGCAATGAACTCAGGCATGTACAATAAACCTGCGGTGCAGGAAAACTTACAAAAACTTAAAGACTGGGGCACAATTATTATGCCTCCGGCTGCAGGGCACTTAGCCTGTGGAACTATCGGAATAGGTAGATTACCTGAACCAATTGCTATTGTTGAATTTGTTAAACACTATTTGGCTGCTACAGAGGGCGACTTAAGAGATCTAACTATCTTAGTGACGGCTGCCGGTACTCGTGAGGCTATTGATCCGGTACGTTATATAGGAAACCGTTCAAGCGGCAAAATGGGGTATGCAGTGGCTAAAGCCGCTGCTGACAGAGGGGCGAAAGTAATTTTGGTATCAGGACCATCAGTCTTAAAGCCACCTGCTAGTGTTGAGTTTATAAGTATTGAATCCACTCAACAAATGTTGGATGCAGTGCTTGAGGTTTATGATGATGTTGATGTGGTTATTAAAGCAGCAGCCGTTGCCGATTATAGGTCACGCAAAGTTGAAAATCAGAAAATTAAAAAAAGTGGCGATGAAGGCCTAAATTTGGTCTTGGACAAAAATCCTGACATTTTGCAAATATTGGGTCAACGCAAGAAGCAACAAATTTTAGTAGGATTTGCCGCTGAAACGCAAAATCTTTTGGATAATGCTCAAGAAAAAATAAAGAAGAAAAACTTAGATATGATTGTTGCTAATGATGTGACGTTGCCTGGAGCTGGTTTTAATGCTGATACCAATGTTGTAAAGTTTCTTTTCCCGGATGGGCAAGTAACTAGCTTGGAAAAAATGCCTAAGTCAGAGGTTGCAGAAGCAATTCTTGATATTGTCAGAGAAAAATCAAAAAAATAACCAAAGTAAGCTTGTGTTTTATACTGTTATCAGCTATAATTGACAGTAGATAATTGAATATGCTCATCAAGAGTGGCGGAGGGAACGGCCCTATGAAGCTACAGCAACCATTTGGTTTTAATCAAAACGGTGCTAAGTCCTGCAATGTTGAATTGTGAGATGAGAGAAGTTTAAATGCTATCTCGACGCTCTCATTTCGTGAGAGCGTCTTTTGTTGCTTGCTTATTATGAAAGGAGAAAAAAATGAAAAAACTATTTACTTCAGAGTCCGTTACTGAAGGACATCCGGATAAGATGGCTGATCAAATTTCAGACGCGGTATTAGATGCTATTATTGAGAAAGATCCATACGCACGAGTAGCCTGCGAAACTTTGGTTGCTACGGGACAAATTCATATTGTAGGTGAAATTTCTACGGATTGCTATGTGGATATTGCGAAAATAGCCAGAGAGACCGTTTTGGAAATTGGTTATGACAGGGCAAAATACGGTTTTGACGGAGCTACTTGTGGTGTTTTAATTTCTATTGACGAGCAATCTTCTGATATTGCGCTGGGAGTCAATCAATCTGCCGAAGCTAAAGAGGGCGAACGCGGTGAAGAAGAACTTATCGGTGCAGGCGATCAGGGAATGATGTTTGGCTATGCTTCCGATGAAACACCTGAATATATGCCGGTGCCTATTTCTTTAGCACATAAACTAGCTAGACAGCTAACTAAAGTGCGCAAAGACGGGGTACTTAAATATTTGCGCCCTGATGGTAAGACACAAGTTACTGTAGAATATGATGATTGAAAACCCGTAAGGATTGATACCATTGTCATTTCAACCCAGCATAGAGAAGATATTTCTATGGCACAGTTGCGGGCTGATCTTATGAAGCATGTAATTTCCTCGGTTGTGCCGGCAGAAATGATTGATGACAAAACCAAATATCATATAAATCCCACAGGGCGTTTCGTAATTGGAGGTCCTCAGGGAGATTCTGGGTTAACCGGACGTAAAATTATTGTGGATACTTATGGTGGCATGGCTCGTCATGGCGGCGGTGCTTTTTCCGGCAAGGACCCTACAAAAGTAGACCGAAGTGCGGCTTATGCTGCTCGTTATGTGGCTAAAAATATTGTGGCCGCAGGATTGGCGAATAAATGTGAAATACAGTTAGCCTATGCTATTGGTGTAGCTCAGCCTGTTTCGGTGTCCGTAGACACCTTTGGTACCGGTAAGTTATCCGATGAGGATATTGTTGATTTGGTACTAAAAAACTTCATCTTGACCCCTGCCGGGATTATTAAAACTTTGAATTTGCGTCAACCAATTTACAAACAGACTGCGGCATACGGACACTTTGGTAGGACAGATATTGATTTACCTTGGGAACATTTGGATAAAGCAGACGTTTTGCGCAAAGCTCTTAACAAGTAAGCCTTAGTAGGCAGGAGTTTTGCATGTTTTCACGAATTAAATAAAATAAGACTAATAGGTGAGGACTATTCTAGTTCTCACCTTATTTTGGAGCGATTTATGAAATTTGCACAAGTAGCAATTAATTTGCCTGTAAAAAATATTTTCCAACAATTCACATATAAAGTGCCTGACCAGCTGGACTTCTTAGCAGAAGGCTGGCGGGTTGTTGTGCCATTTGGCAAGCAATTGCTGGAAGGATTTATAGTAGGAGAGGACAACGAAGTCGATACCTCTATGGAATATAAGGAAATTTTAGATACTTTAGGAACAGAGCCATGGTTTGATGAAGATATGCTGATTACGGCCCATTGGATGTCAAATTACTATATGTGTAGTTTGGCCGAGGTTTTAAGGCTTTTTATCCCTGGCAAAAAAAGTATTGTTACAGTTTCACGTTATGGGGCTTGTGATGATTTTGCAGCAGAGCTAACTCCTTATGAAAAAGAACTTTATGATTATTTACAGTTTATAGGCCCCATGCTTCGAAAAGATATTGCCGCACTAGCACAAGGCAGTGAAGCCTTAAAGGGACTTATTACTAAAAAAGCTGTGGCTTTGGAGTATGAAATTAAGCAGAAAGTAAAAAATAAGAGTATAAATGTATATTCAATATCAAAAGAA
>JAAYAE010000375.1 GCA_012719555.1 Acholeplasmataceae bacterium
CTATTAGACGGTATTATGCCTAAAACCTGAGCTTTACCAAAAATACTGGTACCACGCTTTTTAATTCTTTTTATTCACAATCCAGCTTTTATTTGTTGCTGTTTTATTTTTATTAGGAGGGGCTAAATTGAACGAACACGATTTGGAAATAATTAAAACATTATACGAACAAAAAAATATAACCAAATCTGCAAAGCTTTTATATATTTCACAACCAGCTCTTACTCGTAGAATAAAATTGATAGAAAGTTCGATTGGCACACCTTTAATATATCGTGGCAATAAAGGTATAGCATTTACTCCTGCTGGAGAATATGCCGCTCAATTTGCAGTTCAAACTCTTCAAGAAACCCAAAAATTTAGAGAAAAGATAACTAATATGGGCAATGAAACAACTGGAATTCTTCGTGTTGCAGCTCCTGATATTATTTGTAAATATTATTTACCTAGATTACTAGGAAAATTTAGAGAACTTCATCCTAATGTCCGTTTTGAGGTTACCATTGCCCAAAGCAGTGATATTATAGGACTAATGAATTCCAAGGGATTACATTTTGGCTTTCTCCGCAATAATTTTGGCAGGAATGAAAGCGAACGCCTTCTTCTTACCAAAAACTATATTTGTGCTGTCGCTAATCACCCTTTTAAATTAGAAGAACTTCCTACAATGGTACGTGTCGATTATGTTACTGATACCTATTATAGGGAAATATTAGATAACTGGTGGAACGATACTTTTTCTGTTCCTCCTATCATTGGCATGGAAGTTAGTAAACTCGACCTCTGTAAAGAAATGGTATTTAACGGATTAGGTTACGGTTTGTTACCCTCATTTCTACTTAATGGTAGAAATGACATGTATAAAATTTTTCTTTGTAATAAAAAAGGCGAGAAAATAGAACGCAAAACTTGGCTTGTTCATAAAAAAGATGTGTTTAATATGAAATTAGCACGTACTTTTTATGAATTCATGCAAAACTGCGATTTTGCTAGTTTTCAAATCCACAATTAATTCGGTTGAATTTAACATATGTTATTTGCAGCCAAGCAAAATTATATGGCTCGCAAAAAAGTGGCTATGAAGCTTAGAACTTTATAACCACTTTTCATTTTTTGTTTACTTGTTATTTTTTTGTACCCAATTTATAATTATATTCATAACTAAGGAGGTGCTATTAGGTGCTAATCAGTAACGAAATTATTAGGCAGATGATTGTTGATTTTTTGTCTACAACTCCCCTGAATTTAATGGGAGAAAATTTTGGTGAAGAGAAAATATGGGATACCCCGCTAGTTGGTTTTGCTGCGGCCAGCGACCCAATTTTCAAGAGATTCAAAGACTCTGACGCTTGCGGACCGGGACACTGGCTGCCTGAAGAAATTTTTGTCAAAGCTTTTCCTTCTACCTCTGTTCAAAACGAGGAACTTGCCGTTGTCAGCTGGGTCTTGCCACAAACCGAAGAAACAAAATTCTCATTACGACAGGAAAAAGAAATGCCTTCAGAAAGATGGTCACGCTCACGAATTCTTGGCGAAAAGGTTAATGAAAAATTACGTGAATACATGGCCGAAGCTTTAACCAACATTGGCTACGAAGCCGTAGCACCGGTTAGTTTCCCGGAATGGACCCGTTTGGATAGCAAAGAACGTGTGTATACATCAACATGGTCAGAACGCCATATAGCTTACGCTTGCGGCCTAGGAACCTTTGGTCTGGATGACGCACTTATCACGCCGGTAGGCAAAGCAATGCGACTGGGCTCCATTGTGGTAAAAGCACCATTGAAACCGGACGAACGTCCTTATACTGATATGCATGCATATTTCCTGCACTTTTCTACAGGTAAGTGCAATGCTTGTATTTCCCGTTGTCCTGCCGATGCTATCAGCACTCAAGGACATGATAAGATTAAATGCAGAGCGTATGTACATAGTGCCACATCAGAATACATTAAAGAACATTATAATCTTAATGGATACAGCTGCGGCTTTTGTCAGACAAAAGTCCCCTGTGAAAATGGGATTCCCCCCTCTTTGCGCCCAATCCCCAATAAATAAAAAAATATAAATCAGCATTAATTTCTAGTTTGTTTAGCTGAAAAGGCATAATTTGTTTAGTGCCCTAAATAGGCACAGAAAAATCCCATTGTTCAAAGAAACAATGGGATTTTTCATGCCTGTTTTTATGAAAAAGTAGGTAAATAAACTACTGCCTTACATCCTTATAGCTTATTTAATTTTGTAAAATGGACCATTTTCACTTTCTCTAACAACACCTTTTTCCCTAAGATTTTCAATGCACTCTGTTAAATATTTTGTGTCGTGTTCCGGATATTTTTTTAAGAATTTACCCACCGTATTATAACCGGCATACCCCAATTTTTTCCCGCGGTAGCGATAATCCAGCCATATTTTATCAGCATGATAGCCTCGCTGCTCCATTTCCTTCATGACCAATAAATGAAATTGATAGAGCATACTTGGGCTATATTTAAAGACATAGTTAACCGTTGCATGAGGCCTTCCCCAACCTTTTCCTCTTAAGGCACAACATTCTCTATGCTGCCCTAACAATTGCTGGCGGGGCAAATATTTTATTAAAGAAACATGCCATAAGCGCACTTCTTATTCCTCCGTATTATTAAAAACAATTTAAGACCAATCCGATGGTTTGAAATATATAGCATCTATCTTTTTGACCTACATTAAGACTTTATTCTTCTATTCTACTCGTTCTGCCAAGAATCCTTCTCCATAAACCTCTTTAGTCTCTGAAACAATGATAAACGCATTTTCATCAATACTATCAATAATTTCTTTCACCAAATAAAACTGCTTGTTTTCTATAACGCAAAATAACGTTTCGCAGTTCTTCTTAGAATAAGCTCCTCGACTTTGTAAAAAGGTAGCACCTCTATCCAACTGCCGCATTATTTCTTCGGCAATTTCTTCATTTCGTGGCGAAACAATTGTAACCATTGCCCCTCTATTTATACCATATAAAAATGCGTCAATAGTCTTTGTCATACA
>JAAYAE010000039.1 GCA_012719555.1 Acholeplasmataceae bacterium
CAAGGGAAATGCGGATAAAAGAGGGAAAGCACATCGTACCGGTACCAACTATAGAGTTGAAGCCGCATTTGACCGGTGTTTTAATTGATTTGCCGCACAGAATTTTTGGTCGTAAACAAAAAAAACGCGCACAAGATGAAAAGTCTATAGTGCGACCTAATTTTAGTTATTATCGAAGGCTTACACTTTCTGATTATGTTGTAATAGACATAGTTAAGATTATCATGCAAAAGCAGCCTGCCGTGGATAAAATTTCTGATATACGTGTGCGAAGACCATCGGACGCCAATAAAGGTATGACAATATATTTGGAATTGGTCTTGTTTTATGGTTCTAATATTTTTAACGTAGTTAAAGTTATTCAAAATAAAATTAAAGATAAAGTTGAAATTATGACTGCTATGCCGGTACGAGAAGTAAATGTTTCCATAAGAAGCTTATCAGTAAAAACGAGAGGGGAAAAGTCATGACATCCGCCAATAAACATGAATTAGTATTATTTTCAGGTTATGCAAAATTGCCTGAGGGTATAACCGCAACGGAGTTATACAAGGTTATTGGGTTAATAGTTGTTATTGACATAGAGACTGGGATAATTAAGCAAGCAGATTGCACATTAGCCACAGAATTAGCTTGCAAACAGGTTTCGTCGGTATTAATTGGGCACAATATTTCTAACGGTGTTGAAGAATTGCAGAGGGACATGGATCGTAAATATCAAGGAAGTGCTAAAAAAGCCATCTCTACGGCAATTCGTATTATTTACGATAAATATCGTAGTTACAAACTTGAAGAAGAGCAAGAATAAAGAAGAGTGGGCTTTGCGTTTTAGCGCAAAGCCCTTTTTATTTTACCTTTTTATGTGCTATACTGTACATGTGTATATGCATAATATATGGGGTGAAAAAATGAAAACTCTTTTTGTAGAACCTTTTATGGGTATCAGCGGTAACATGTTTTTAGGTGCACTCATGGATATTGGCGTACCTTTTGAATATTTAAAGACGGAACTGGAAAAACTGGACTTAGGCGAGTATGAATTGATTTTCAAAAAGGTAGATAAATGTGGGATAAGTGCTAACTATTTTGACGTTGTATTGCCGGTACCACATCATCACGAGCATACAAAACAACATGAACATAGAAATTTACAGGATATAGTATTAATAATTAACTCTTCAGATTTAACAGATATAGTAAAGAGAAAGGCTGCTGCAATATTTACTAAGCTGGCAGAAGCTGAAGCTAAAGTCCATGGTAAGACTATAGAGGAAATTCATTTCCATGAAGTTGGAGCCATTGATACAATAATAGATATAGTTGGATCGGTACTTGCGGTAGAATACCTTAAGATTGAAAAAATTTTAGTGGGACCAATGCAAACAGGGAAAGGATTTGTATCTTGTGCCCATGGGTTAATGCCTATTCCTGCTCCTGCCACTGCTGAATTATTAAAAAAGTTGCCACATTATAGTGGTACTATAGATAAGGAATTGGTTACTCCTACAGGGGCAGCCCTAATGAGGACGCTAGCTCAAGAAACTGAAGATATGCCACCAAGTTTTGTTGGTGAGAGTATTGGCTACGGAGCTGGTACATGGGATTTATTGATGCCCAACGTTTTAAGAATTCATTTAGGTGAATTACCGGAAGTAACCGCAAATAATGAATTTGTGGTGGCAGAATGCAATATTGATGATATGTCCAGTCAACTTTTCCCATATGTTATGGAGCAATTGATGAATTTGGGAGCATTGGATGCTTGGGCTAGTAACATTATTATGAAGAAGGGCAGACCTGCTCATAAACTTTCAGATATGTGCACAAAAGAGCTGCTAGCAGAAATTGCGACATTATTATTTAGGGAGACTACAACATTAGGTATACGTTATTATGAAGTAGACCGTAAAATGTTGGAACGAGATTTTGTTAAAGTTACCATAGAAAATAGCATTGTAAGCGTTAAAGTTGCTAAATTAGATGGTAAAATAGTTAATATTGCGCCTGAATTTGAAGAGTGTAAAAAAGTTGCGACAGATACTGGTTTGCCGTTAAAACAAGTAATGGCTCAAGCTGCTGAGCAAGGCAGGGAAATGCTTGATGAATGATTTTGAGAATTATATACAAGAATTACAGGACAAATTCAAGGCTTTAAATTTAGACGAATTAAAGCTTAAAACAATAAATTATGGCAAGCAGTTTGTTCTTCTTAGACAGAAGGACAAAGCCGTGCTTTCAGTTTATAATGGCAAGAAGGGACGAAAAACCGTCTGGGGTGGCAGCGAATCTTTGCTGCAAACAGAGGCGATAAATTTGGTCAATGGTAAGACTGACACTGAGCAAAAGTATAATGCTGAATGTGGTACCAATGACGGCAAAATCAGCCTTTTGGAAGACATACCGGGGTTTGATTATTTATGGGTAGGCTCTGATGAATCAGGTAAAGGGGATTTTTTCGGACCTTTGGTTGTTGCTTCGGTCATGGTTAACAAGGAAATAGCTCTAGAATTAATTAATATAGGGGTAAAGGATAGCAAAACTTTAAAAGATGTTAAAATTGAAGAACTAGCCGGTATGATAGAAAAAATTGCTCCTAATAATATTGTTTTGGCGTTAAAGCCCGAAGCGTATAATTTACGCTATCAACAATTGAAAGAAAAAAAGCAAAACCTTAATAATTTATTGTCTAATGGTCATATTGCTGTTTTATCAAAGGCGTTAGAAGCAAATAAACAGTGTCATTTTGCCTTAGTTGATCGTTTTACAGTGAAAAATAATATTGCTGATATGGTGCAAAAAAGCTTCCCTTGGGTTACGGTGGTGCAACAACCAAGAGCTGATGCGGATGTTGCCGTAGCTGCTGCTTCTATTTTGGCTAGGGCTAAATTTGTTAAGGTAATGGATGAATTGTCTACTTTGGCCGGCGTTGAGTTACCAAAGGGTGGTGGTAAAAATGCTACAGAATGTGCTAAGGGTATTTTGCTGCAATATGGTGAAGAGAAATTAGCAAAACTTGTAAAAATGCATTTTGCTAATTATAAAGTTTTATTTAACCAAGATACTTTGTAATATATAACTAGCAATTTATATGACATAAAAC
>JAAYAE010000376.1 GCA_012719555.1 Acholeplasmataceae bacterium
AAAACACCACCGGCAATAAAAGGGGAACAAAATGGTCTGCTGGCAGCAAAAGCTTCAGCAGCCTCCGTTTTAAGCTCGGGATCTATTAATCTTAAAAGTAAGAACCCAGTTGCAACGACACCACATGCTGTTCCAAAGACGATAATAGTATTTTCAAACCAATTTTCTCTAAACAGTCTTTTACCAAAGAATAAAAGTAAAGCAGGCATAATAATCATGAATACGCCCTGTTGAATAAATAATGGTAATGCATATTTAATTATTACAGTAATCTTGACAGAAGCAATAGCCCCTGCCACTAAGAATTCTAAAGCTATACCTTGAATACGTGACATAGTAGCCTTATCTATACATTTATTCCATTTTGTTTTAAGAATCAAGGTCTGCAAAATAAGACCGCCAAGCATCGCTGCTATAAACCAATATAGGGTAAAATGAAAATAAACCTTTAATGCTGTCATCAAAAGATACCCAATAACTACGGCAACACCCACTAGACCAGCATGAAAAGCTAAAATATCTATTACATTCCTACTAATCGTAATATTACTGCCAGTCTCCCATTGTTGTTTATCAAACAGCTCTGGTTTATTATCATCGTGACCAACTACATTACGGCTTATATAACCTTTACGAGCTGCGTAATTAATCAATATAGTACCACCAATAACACCATACAGTAAACCTACAGTAGCAGAGGTAATACCTAGAGAAGCACCATCTGCATAGCCTAAGGCATCAAAAACCATTTTCATCCCACCGGCAGTACCATGACCACCAGCCCACCCTTGTTCAACAATAGAAGAAAATAGTGGATTTACACCAAACACAGGTGTAAATAAAAAAGCACTAAGTAAACAAGGTATCGCATATTGAGCGGCTGTAGCAAGATATGACCAAGTGCTCTGTGCACCTGTAACTCTCCCCAATTTGCCTAATTTTGGAAGACTGCCCGTAATTAACATAGGTGCCAACACAATAGTAATTAAACGTCCGCTTATTGCCCCCCAGGAATTAATAACATCTTTGGGAATAATAGCTAATACCTCTGGGCCTAAAATTAAACCAATAACTCCAGCAACCAAAGACGCAGAAATGTAATAGTTCTTGAACCAACTAATCTTTACTCTGAGAAAAGTTCCAAACAAAAGTAAAATGCCAAGCAGTGAAACAGACCAAAACAATGAATCCATCATCGCTCCGGTAATCGGGCTCATTCCAAACATAGCGTTTTCCTCCTTATGATTGATGGCTAATCCCATCATATTAAATTGTTACTTTTAAGACTACACCAACGTTTTTGTTTTTTCAAACAGGTTTTAGATGCAACTATCACAGCTAAATCCCTGTAGCAACAGTAACGCTTACCCATTATCATATTTAAACAAAAAAGGTTGGAGTGATTTCTCACTCCAACCTTTTTTAATACCAAACTAGTATTCGAATCGCGCACCTTAATCTTATTGCACAGCCACCGTTAGTGAGGTTCCACGAACAATACTAGGATCCATAACTTTAGCCAAATCATTAGGTGTTGCATTTAAATCTACGTTATTTTTAACTTCAACTTCAAAATCAGTACCGGCAGGATAATCAATGTTGCTACCTTTCATAAAAATTCCTCCAACAAGACTAACCACAGCGGCTACTGCTACTGCACCACCATCAGCAGATCCCATCCCAACAATCCCTCGTCTTAATGGAACGCTTATGCCATTAATCGTACTTATTTCCTTACCGGCTATTTTCAAAACGCCTTTACGTCCAAATCCAGCAGCTTTTTGTCCTTCATATACATAGGCCGTACCCACTGCACCTTTTGGAATGACAACGACATTATTAATAATCAAATTATCAACCATTCTGATATCAAGAATTTGACCGGTTTTATTTGATTTAGAATTGGCTGCATCCACCAATTCTACTTTAAATTTTGTTCCTTTAGGAATATATACATGACCCAGCAAGACTCCTTTTATTTCGAGTGGATTGCTATTTTTTGCTTCTTGTTCCTTCAACTGAGCTACTTTTTCTTTCATGGTAATATTGGAATTTGGTTTTACCTGTTCATCTTCAAACGGATTTTCTTTCAACTGACTTACATTTACCATTTCATCACGAACTGCTGCCTGTGCTTCCAAACTGCCCCAAACCATCGTATTAGACAGCAACAATGCACAAACTGCTAAAACTATACCTTTTTTTACCATACAAATAAAACCCCCGCAATATATATATTTACCACATGTTTGAATTATAAATTAATAAATCGATAGAAGCAATATAATTATATCAATAAAAATAGAGCTACCCCTTTTGCAGGATAGCTCATATTGTTGTCCATCACAATAAATTAATATCTTTTAATATTATTTTAATTTTTTCTGTTTCCGCATCTGTTGCCGGCAAGAATGGTTTTGTACAATAATCTTTCATTTGTACTCCTCTTATCATCATAGCTTTCTTTATAATAGGAATAAAAGGTGTGCCAATATCATAAAGATCCATTGCCCTGTCAATGATCTTTTGGTATTTAGCTATCTTTTCCATATCTTTATTATCAATAGCCTTTATCCATTCTCTAAAAATTTCAGGGCAAAGATTTGAAAGTCCGCCTATGCAGCCATCACCACCGCACAATACATTGTGTGCTAAATTTTCATCAAAACCAGAAAGCACAATGAAGTTAGGATACTCTTTATGTATTATAGTCATTAATTCCCGTGTGTGACACATTTCAGTTACAGTGTCCTTAAAACCAACAATATTTTTATATTTTTTTAACAAGTTTAGAACCACTTGCGGCTTCAGGTCATAACCTGTACGATCAGGGAAATTATATAAATAAATGTCTCCATTAATTTGTTGCGCTACATCGGAATAAAAGGCCTCAACACTAGCATCAGAAAGCGCAAAATAATATGGTCCTATAATCATAACAGCATCTGCTCCTGCGTTAAGAGCATAATTAGCCAATTCTACCGTATCATCTACTCTCATGCAACTAGTGCCTATCAATATTTTAGTTCTTTTCCCTGCATAACTGGTTACTAAGTCTATTAACTCTTTGTTTTGCCCTGTAGTCATAGAGAAAAACTCACCAGTACTACCCATAACAACAATACCATCAACACCACCATTAATAAGGTGATCATAAATATTTTTGTTAGCTTGGATATCTAAGTTACCTTCCTTATCAAAAGCTGTAACAACCGGTGTATAAATATTCGCCTTTTTCACTATTATAGTCTCCTTCTATTTTCGTAATGGTCACAATGTCGTAACTATGTAAAGACCAAATCACACAAAATTACAAACTCTGGCAATAGCCATTTCTGTATATCCCAAGGATTCAGCCTTTGTAACTTTGCCGCTAGCTACTTCTTGAACTTCCTTCATTAATTCGTCACCCATTTGTCCTAATGTCTTTGTTCCATAAATCAAGGGACTAGCATCAATATCAATATTGTCTGACATATTGCCATAAGTAATTTTATTACCAGTAATTTTAATTACAGGTGAAATAGGGTTGCCCGTTGGTGTTCCACGACCAGTAGAGAAAACAATAATCTGAGCTCCACCTGCAACCATACCAGCAACTGAAGATGGATCATTACCGGGCGTGTCCATAATAACTAAACCTTCTTTACCTGTTACTTCTTTTGCATAATCATAAACAGCAGAAATCTCTCTGTGCCCTGCTTTATGAATACAGCCAAGAGATTTCTCTTCCAAAGTTGTTAATCCTCCAGCTTTATTTCCTGGAGATGGATTACCATCACGAACTTCTTCCCCTACTAATTGCAACGCTTTTTCATATCTATGCACGATTTCAAAAATTCTAGCTTTTACTTCTGAAGTCTTAGCACGTCTAGCAAGAATGTGTTCGCCACCAATTAATTCCGTTGTTTCTGAAAGAATAGATGTACCCCCTAAATCTACTACTCTATCGCTCATTTCACCAATTAAAACATTACTGGCAAGCCCACTTGTAGGATCAGAACCACCACATTCTGTTCCTACAACTAACTCTGAAATAGGAAATTCTTCTTTTTGTAATAATGAAGCATCTTGCACAAAATCTTTAGCTGCACGCGTCGCACGCTCTACCGTTTTAATAGTACCGCCGTTTTCTTGAATAATGAACTGTGCCAAAGGCTTATTTGTTCTTTTCTTTATAGCATCTACAACCAAATCCATTTGGCAATTTTCGCAACCTAAGGAAATAACTACTGTAGCATAAACATTAGGATTCGCTGCGTACCCAGCCATAACATCCATAGTGAATTCTTGGTCACTAGCAACTTGTGAACAACCCAATTGATTGTTAAAGGTAACAGCGCCCTCCACATTATTAGCAACAATACGGGTTGTATCAGACGCACAAACACTTGCCGGCAAAATCAAAACATGATTTCTTATACCAACTCTACCATCCGGTCTCTTATATCCATAAAATTTCATAATTAATCTCCTCCCTTATTTTTTAGACGTTATCCAAATTTTCGCGGTGGTTTTCTACATTATGCTCATGTACATGATTTCCTGGCTTAATATCACAAGCAGCAACACCAATATGCTCACCATATTTAACAACAGGAGTACCTTTTTTCATTTCTGCAGTAGCAAATTTATGATAAATTGGTACATCATCAATCAATGTTACTTTTTTCAGAGAGCCATCTTGCATTCTAATTTCTGCTTCCGTACCTTTCTTTAACGGTTCAATAGCAACCGCTACAGTATCCTTGTTATCAATAATAACTGCATTTGTCATAATTATTCATCTCCTCAAATGATTTTATATAACGCTCTCTTTGCTAAAGTCTTGACCAGGCAAAGGGAATTTAGGACAGCCATATTTTTTAGCCCACCAACTAGTAATAAATGGAACTATAAGTGCAGTCAACACCGCAGCAGCAGCTACTTGAGCAGTTGCTATAGGTTCATATGCCGCCCAAGCCGGATCAACAAGAGCCACAGCGGCTGGAACAGCTACAGCATTACCGGCCGTAGTTGCTACGCCCCAGGCTGCGTAACCAGGTCTACCACCAATTAATCTATCACACAGAAGGATGAAGGCTCCACCAACAAAACAACAAATCAAACCAAGAAGGATTCCACCAATTCCACCTTTAGCAAGATTGGTAATTTTAATTCCTGCACCTAAACAAAAACCAACGAAAGGAATAAGAATTGTACCTGCCGGTGCTAAAAATTTTTGAATATCTTTATCTAAGTTACCTAATATCATACCAATAACTAGTGGGCCAACAGCAGCGATTAAAGCAACTAAAGGTATATTCGCTAAGCCTGAGGCTCCCATGGCAACCAAGGTCAAAAAGGGGCCATCATTAATAGTTAACAAAGCCATCGACGCACAATCTGTTTCATCACCATATTCGCTCATAAGTGCAAGAAAAACAGAACCATTAGAATTTGTAACAGAACTAATAATCGCTAAAGTAGTAAGGCCCATAAGACCCTCCTTACCAAACATTTTCCCCACAGCAATGCCGATAATTGCACCAATAAGAAATTTCGAAAACAGTAATAATCCCCCTCTTTTTAATACTTTAGGCATATCTCTTAACTGCAGCATGGTTCCTAAAGCAAACAATTGAATGCCAATTGCCGTTGCAGCACCCACGCTAGTAAAAGTAGCCGTAGTGAAAGAACCTATTCTTACGACTTCAGGAATAAAGGTGTTAATTAATGAACCAATAACCATTGGTACAACCATAACACCAGCCGGTACTTTTTTGACACGTTCTAAAATTTTCATTCTCTTCCTCCTCCAAGTTTTTCTACTAAACCCATATACTCCATTGTATCTGGTGAAGGGGACCCTTCTTCACGTTTGTTCGTATTTACGAATCTATTTTGTAAATACGAACTTTATGTCTTTATGTTAGCATCAAAAAAAATCTCTGTCAAGACTAATTTTACAGAATATTCAAATGAACTAAAACTATATTTTTCCTACAAAACATGCTATTATAAAAACAGTTATTCGGGTATACGAATATGATTCACTTTAGGGGGAATATAAATAATGCAAGAAAACGGTGTTCACAAACCAACCGCAAGAGTTTTAGATATTTTAGCACTGTTAGGCTCAAATCCTGAAGGCTACACATTAACTGAAATTGCTGACTTAATCCATGCTGCTAAAGGCACTATATTCCCTATACTACATACTATGAATGATAGGAAATTTATCTTACAAGATGCAGGAACAGGTAAGTATCGTATTGGTATTAGTTCCTTCTGTGTAGGTGAATCATACACTAACAATAAAACTGTTATGCAATTTATTACTGAAGAAATGCATTCTATTGTTAATCAAGTTGGTGAAATTTGTCAGATGGGTATTTTGGATAATGGCGAAGTGCTCTACGTAGCAAAAGTTGATAATAAAGAAGCCATTCGTCTAATCTCTCACGTTGGTAAACGGCTTCCTGCTTATTGCACTGCCTTGGGTAAAGCATTACTCAGCACTATCAGCATAGCAGACATTAAAAAATTATACCCCAATGGCCTCAAAGCTTACACGCCTAACACAATAAACACATTTAAAAAACTGGAAAATGCTATAGCTGAAACGAAAAAAACCGGCATAGCTTCAGAGTCCGAAGAAATTGCTGAACATCTTTGTTGTCTAGCGGTTCCCTTATGTGTTAATGGTAAAGCCATTGCCGCTTTAAGTGTAAGTTCTCCAACCTTTCGCTCAAGTAGGGAAAAGGATAAATTAATCAAGAAAGTCTTATTGTGTTCCAAAGAAAAAATTGAAACTTATTTTAATACTGAACATTTTGATATCAACGACTTTATTTTCAACTAGTAAATTTTTATTTATTAAAAAAGGTTCTATACTGATTTTTGTTGTGAGAATTCACTCCAAAATACAGTATAGAACCCAATTTTTATTTAAATGCCTCTACACATATTACTATTATGGCTAAGGCATTTATTAATATTCATGTAAATAAAACTTCTTGCTTTAAAAAATAATTTAGGCCGCGTACCTATTATGGCATCTTGGGCATATGTGCATTATAGAACCCCAGTTTATGAAAATTATACCATTCTACAATATTACTCTCCGACGCAATATCAAGTGCTAAGAGGACTTCCCTAGTAAATTCCAATGTTGCCGTTCCGTTAGCCGTAATGATATTGTCGTCACGAACGGCAGGTTCTTTGATATAGTTGGCTGCTCCAATGTAGTTATCTCCTGCCCATTCCTGCATATAGGCAAGGTCATTACTGGTATGATTTATTTTATTTAAAACACCACACACACCAAGAAAAGCCGATGCCAGGCATATACCACCAACAATTCTATGTTTTATTACTGCATCCTGCACCAAAGGTTTAACGTCTAAAGCCGAGGCTTCCAACCATTTCATGCCGCCAATAAGTATGAGAGCTTCATATTCTACCGGAACAGATTGCAAATCATAATCAGGCAATACTGTAAAACCACCCGCGGAACTTATAGGTTCTTTAGTCAAGGAAACAGTCCTTACTTCATAATCCCCTTTTCCCAACGCCAGAATGCATGTAGAAAGATATGCTGCTTCCCAGTCCGCATACTAATCTAATATAACAAACAAAACCTCTTTTTTCATTTCGTCATTGCTCCTTAAAAATATTATTTTATGCATTATAATTACGCTATTTTAACTACTTGTTTTATAGAAACCGCACAATTCCAGCCACCTCTTGGTTAATTTCGGCAACACTTTTTTGTTTTGTTTCATAAAATCTTCTATTTCTTTTTTAGTTAAATAATGTATATTTGGTTTGCTATTTCTATCATAGTCCTCACATACTGTAAATAAAAATATTTGAGCATTTTTGTCATCTTGCAACGCATCCTCGTAATCATCGGCCGCCAAAGGTACTGAACCACTCTTTACTTGTGGGAAGGCCAATTCACCATTCTTGTTTATCATAGTACATTCATATTTTTTTGTTGTGTTCTTTAAACTTTGAGTGAAAATATAATATCCTTTTTCAATTTGGAGATACAACAATACAATTTCTTCGATATCCTTATCAGATAGAGCATCCCAAATATTCCGCCCTTCATTATTTATATCATAATCATTTGAACCTTTGGATTGATTCCATATATATTTAGATATTTCCTCAACATTTTTAACATTTTGAACAGCAGCTGCTGGCCTGAAACTACTGATAACATGACCCGGAATTTCATCTTCCCTTCCAACCCTTAACCATTCTACATTGACGTAATTTGAAACATCAAAATCGTAATGTTTTCCTTCAGGCTTGCTGTTCACCCATAATCCTGTAACCTTACACAAAAAATAAATTCCATCAACGCGTGTCCAAATTAAATCATTTACCTACATGCTACACATAGCAGTTACGGCTTTTAACCCAGCTGTAGCTCTATAAGTATATTGTTCTTTAGCCTCTTTATTGATAGCATCCTTTGAATCAACACGTGTAGTTATTTTACTCCACCCAACACCTATAATTCCTTCTGTCATACAAAATTGAATTAAATCATCTTTTGTATACCCCTTACTTTTACTAAAGTCAGGTTTATTATGAATTCTCCATACGTTCAAAATATATCATCTCCCAAGCTACTTCAATCAATGTCCTATATTTTAAGGCACTGCAGACTGTACCTTATTGTCATAAAAACATCCTACTAATTGTTACTAAGCACAACTCACGTTGAATATCTGCCCTTCAGTTTAAGAACTAGACTTTGCTGTACAATTTTGAATCGTCAAAAAATTACAACCCTCTACTTATGTAGGCGGCAAAAATTACATATTCAATTTAGGTAAATTATGAAACAAAACAGCGTCATAGACAGTATCGCAATTATCTAAAAACCATTGAGACCAGCTAGAGGGAGTGTTGTCTATTTGCCTGTTATTTTTTTCGTATACTAGAAACTTAACTATTGTAGCTTTAACAGAAGGGATTATTTTTTCCATATCACTTTCATAAATTTCATGGAAATCCCACCATTTTGAGACTGCAGGATGTGCTGAAAACCCACAACGTAACTGGTATAAGTTTTCAAGTTGTTCTATTAT
>JAAYAE010000377.1 GCA_012719555.1 Acholeplasmataceae bacterium
CAATTAATACAGGTAAATAGCTAAATACAGCAAGTGAATTCATTAGATACATTGCTGCTATAATCTGTCCGCAATTGTGCAGGAAGGCTCCCAAAAGGCCAACTCCGATAGGGGAGAAATATTTACGCTCAATAGCAAGAGACATAAATACAAAACTAAGTGCGGCACCACCTAAGCCAATAAGAAATCCTGGGGTAAAAAGCCCTGTAGACAGAAGACCAACTAAAAGTATGCGAGCAGAAAGAAATAATCCTGCTTTATCAGTTCCATAGAGAAGAAGGACAATGATGGTCAATATATTTGCTAACCCTAAACGGGCTCCGGGTATAGGCAATAAATAGGGGAAAAGATTTTCTATAAGACGCAGGGCAATTGCCGCCGCTAACAAAACCCCCAATTGGGTTAATTCTCTGGTAGTTAGTTTATCGTATGATAGCATCTATAGTGCCTTCCTTTCCCGGGGTTATTAAAGTAAGAAGGACTTCTTCCGGTAGGCAAACAATTGTCTGACCCGGTTTGGTAATTTTTCCCTGACCAATGCATAGTTTGTCGCGGCAAGGAGAAGATACTACATAAGCTCCATTGCTATCAACGTTCACTATAACTTGCCCATGTGCAGTAGGTATTTTGATCTCACTGGCTTTTGTTACATTTTGTAAATTTATTTTTTGAATAATAGCTTGCCCGTGTTGAACAACGAGAATTTTTTCTGTAGTAGCAGGTCTTTGCCCATGGAATAGATAGCCCATGCCAGTTATAAATAATAGGAATAACAAGAGCAGATAATCGTTTTTTCGCATGAGCACATCTCCCTAATTCTCTTTAGTGAATATTTTTTGCAGACCCGGTGATACATAAATTTCGCCCTCTGGGTTTACAATAATAGCTTCTAACTGAGGAGTTTTTTCAACTACAGCGATTGCTTCATCATGGGGTAATATAAACAAGAGCGTAGAGAAAAAATCTGCTGTTAAAGCTGAAGTTGAAACTGCGGTAGCACTAATCGCATTACGAGCCGGAGCTCCGGTGGCAGGGTCAATAATATGACAATAACGTACGCCATTTACTTCGTAATAGCGTTGATAATCTCCTGAAGTAGCAATGGCTTGTCCATTTTGCAACGCCAAAACACCTAGTACTTTTTGAGCGTTGCGGGGGTCCTGAATTCCGATGCGCCACGGGCTGCCATCTTCTTTTGTACCAATAACTTTTATATTACCTCCGGCGTTAATGAGCGCAGAAGTAACAGCCTTATTTTTGGTAATAACGCTGGCGGCATAATCTACGGCGTAACCTTTAGCAATAGCGCCTAAATCTAAGCTGCTGTCGTAAGCTAAAGATACTGTGTGGTTGGTTTTATCTAGTGTGAATTTATCTCTACCACATTTAGCTAAAGCTGTTTTGATTTCCTCATCGGTTGGAACTGTTTTGTTTTCGCCGTGAGCACGCCACAGGTCAATTACAGGGCCTAAGGATATTTCAATTGCACTATAAGGTTCTTCTTTCCCCATAGTTATTAGTTTATAGAGATGATCGCCTACTGCAAAAGCTCCCTGACCGTTATGCTGGTTTAGGGCATATAAATCGTTAGGGTTGTGACTTGTATAGCGATCTGTTTCGTCTGCCACGTCATTAAAGGCAATGAAGGCTTCATCAGTTGTGGATTTAAGTGAAGCTTGGTCTTTGCCGGTGGTCGAAATGCTAATAATGGTGTCCATGAGAAAACGGGTATCATTATAGGATTGTTGTTTAAAAAAGCAGCCCGTTGTTAACAGGCTGCTTACAATTAAGAAGTAAATTAGTAGTTTCTTCATTGGGCAGAACCACAACTACCGTTTAATGCACAACTGGCACAACCGGTTTTGCTTTCAGGTTTATCTAAAATCAATGGCTTGCTGGTGTCAAGAGGTTCTACTTTGTGTATGCATTTTCGCGGACATTTGCTAACGCAGATACCACACGCTATGCATTTTTCATAGTCAATTACCGGCAGGCTTCCATTAGGTCCGTCTTCCAAGGTAATTGCTTGTTTAGGACAAGATTTAACGCAGATACCACAACTTATGCAGGAAACTTTGCAGTTGACCATAGCAGCTTTTCCTTTATCTCTGTTATTACACATTATATGTATTTTATCGCCGGCATCTGCCAAATACAGAACAAGTTGCGGGCACTGTTTCACGCAAATACCACAACCTACGCATTTTGTATAATCAAATTGTGGTAATCCATTCTCACCCATGGTTATGGCATGAAATGGACAGGCTTTTTCGCAAGAGCCAAAACCCAAGCAACCAAAATTACATTTACCAGGACCGCCAAAGTTTTTAGCAACAACATGGCAATCGGGGATTCCCTCATAAGCAACAGTTCGTGGTGCATTAGTTTTACAGCCATTACAAGCTAAACGAGCTATCTTACGAACTACGGGGCCTGAGTTATCTGTTGTTTTACCCATAATAGCATTAATTGCTTTTTGATTATCAGCAGGACAGGCCATACATTTGGCTGCATCAGGAGCTTCACCGCTAACAATAGCTTCAGCCATGTTACAACAACCGGCAAAACCACAGGAGCCACAATTTGCTCCAGGCAAAAGAGCAGCTATTTCATCAATTCGTGGGTCGGTGTCCACGGCAAACTTACGACCGGCAATTGCTAAAACGAGACCGAAGATTCCGCCTAAAACAGCGACCAGAATGACAGCATTTTGCATATTATTTCAGCTCCTCAATCAGTGTATACCACTCATACCCATAAGGGCGATGGACATACAACTGGCAGTGATTAAAGCAATAGGTAAATTTCTCATGCACTGGGGCATTTCAGGGCCTTCCAGGCGTTCTCTTAAGCAGGAGAAAAGTACGATAGCCATAGTATAACCAGCGGCTGTTCCTATGGCATTAGTAATGGATTGTGCAAAAGTATAATCTCTTTGCACGTTAATTAAAGCAATACCCAAGATAGCACAGTTGGTAGTAATTAAAGGAAGAAATACTCCCATGGCTTTATGTAAAGTCGGCATGTTTTTCTTCATAAACATTTCTACTAGCTGTACCAAGGTAGCAATAGATAAAATAAAAACTAAAGTTTTCAAATAGACTAAATCATAAGGAACTAAGAACAGATAGTAGATAACCCAAGATAAAATAGTTGCTAAAATCATTACAAAAGCAACTGCTGCGCTCATACCTAAAGAGTTCTTAAGGCTCTTGGAAACGCCCAAGAAAGAACATAGTCCCAAAAACTGAGACAAGATAATATTTGTTACAAAAATGGCACTAAATATGATACCGAAGGTACTATCCATGACGCACCTCGTTTCTTTGACGTAGATAATTTACGGCAGCGAAGACAAATCCCATGGTTATGAAGGCACCTGCCGGTAAAATTAAAATTAGCATAGGATGATACGCAGCACCCAAAACAGGAATTCCTAATAGTTTGCCGGTTCCTAAAAGTTCACGGAAGGTGGCAATAATTGCTAGGGCCAATGTAAAACCAATGCCCATTCCAACTGCATCTTGTAAAGAAGACCATAGGCCATGTTTACTAGCGAAGGCTTCAGCACGTCCCAAAATAATACAGTTAACAACAATCAAGGGGATAAAGATACCTAGCGCTGCATAAATATCGGGAACGAAGGCCTCCATAAGCATTTCAATAACGGTAACCAAAGAAGCAATAACAACTATGTAACTGGGAATACGAACTTGTTCGGGAATAAAAGATTTAATTGCAGATATTATTAGGTTAGAGCCAATGAGAACCATCGTGAAGGCAGCACCCATACCAAGCGCGTTAGTAAGGGATCCGGTTGTTGCCAATGAAGGACAGACTCCCAAGAGCTGGACAAAAAGTGGATTTTCTTTGATAATGCCTTTAGTTAATTCTTTTAGCATAATTATCAGCCCTTTCCTTGAGAATAAGTCTTCATGTAATGGTCACGAGCCTCGTTTACACCTTTAACAACAGCTCTAGAAGTAATTGTAGCGGCCGTAATTGCTTGTATTTCTTCACCCTTAGCTTGTTTAGAAACCTCTAAAGGTGATTTCAAGTTTTTGCCGGCAAATTGATCGGAAAATTGTGGTTCAGTGCTTTTAGCTCCCAAACCTGGAGTTTCATTTTGTTTTAACACTTTAATACCGGTGAGTTTTACGTCAGGGCTTGAGATACCGACCATAATGGTTAGCTCTCCACCATAGCCGCTGGGAGTAACGGTATAAATATAACCGTTAACTTTACCTCCTGCTTTGGAACATTTAATGTCTTGAATGATGCCGCCGGGAGCTTTTTCCTGTGTTAAATCTCCTAGTTGAGGAAAGACTTGTTTATAAGAGGCCTTTACATCAGCAGCGGCGCGGGCCTCAATAGTATCTTTAGTAAGGCCATAGGCTCCTGCTACAAGAGCGGTACAAATTGCACAAAGAATTAAAAGTGTAAGAGTGAGCTTAGAAATAAACTTGTTCATTTCTTAGCACCTCCCCCAAATGAAATATTGCAAACGTATTTATCAATTAGAGGGGTAACCATGTTCATCATAAGAATAGAATAGCATACGCCTTCTACATAACTACCACGTAGACGAATAAGCGCAGTTAAAACACCTAAACCAATAGCATAAACTATACGTCCACGCTTAGTAATAGGTGAGGTAACCCAGTCGGTAGCCATGAAGAAAGAACCAATCATAAGTCCACCTGCCATCAGGTGGTAAAGAGGAAAAATGCTATCATATCCACGGACACCGCCGTAAATGCCGGTAATAACGGCAACAGTTGCTAAATAAAAGAATGGTACTCGCCAATCAACGTGTCCACGCCAAATTAAGAATAAACCACCGACTAAAAGAGCCGGGACACAAGTTTCACCTAAGGACCCGCCAACGTTGCCAATGAACAAATTCCATAAGGAGGGAAGTTGAGTTGAGGCTTGTTGACCTGTTTGCCAAAGGGATTCTGCAATGCGCATGGAAACGAGCGGGGTAGCACTAGATACCGCGTCAGCTTTCATGGTAGCACTGGTAACGGCATTAAGAGTAGTACTTGCTGTTACCGGTAATACCCAGGTTGTCATTTGCTGAGGGTAAGAAGCTAGTAAAATTGCACGGCCCAGATGAGCTGGGTTAAAAACGTTGCAACCCAAACCACCAAAAACCATTTTACCAATAACAATAGCAAAAAAGCTGCCCATAATTGCTAGACTAATAGGAAATGATGGAGGCAAACATAATGCTAATAAAAGTCCGGTTAATGCAGCACTGCAGTCATAAGTAGTAATGGGGCGATTCATAAGTTTTTGACAAATGGCCTCAAAAACCATAGCAGAGATAACGCAGGCTAATATTACAGATAATGCACTCATGCGAAAATAGTAAAAAGAGGCAAGAACAGCCGGCACCAGTGCCAGTAGAACTTCCCGCATAGCAGCGGGAACTGTGTGACCACTATGAATATGTGGTGATGAGGAAAGGAGAACCAAGGGAGTAGAGGGTTCTTTTATAGGTTCCATAATTTATTTAGTCCTTCCGCTTAAAAATTATTTTTTAATTACATAGAAGGGGTTACAACCGCCTTCACCTTTGCCACCAATGAATTGTTTGCCCATACGTATATACTGAACTAAAGGTATGTGTGCAGGGCATTCAAAGGCACATGACCCGCATTCTATGCAGGCGTGAATGGAAGAAGATGCTGCGCTGTCCCAGTTTCTTTGCTTTACGGCTTGAACAATTACGGTAGGTTCTAAAAACATGGGGCAGGCATCTACACAATGTCCACAACGTACACAAGTTTGTTCTTGAGGAACATGCGCAAATGGTGAGTCATAGTTAAATAGGAGCAGGCTGCCTGATCCTTTAATAATAGGAAAGTCAAGAGAATTAACAGCAAAACCCATCATAGGACCGCCGGAAATAATCCGTGCCAGGTCACCTTTGTAGCCTTGAGCAGCTTTTTCTACTAGATCGCTATAAAGGGTACCCAGGCGCACTAGGTAGTTACCGGGATTATTTACAGCATTGCCGCTAACAGTAACAACTCTTTCTATAAGTGGCATATTATCTTTAATAGCTCGAGCAGCAGCAACAGCGGTTGCTACATTATCTACTACGACGCCAACTGCAGCAGGAAGACCACGGTCAGGAACAGTTCTGCCTGTAGAAGCGTAAACCAACTGTTTTTCTGAACCTTGAGGGTATTTTTCCACGCAGGTTAAAACTTCAATTCCCGGTTCGTTTTCTACGAGCTTGCTCATTAGGGCAATGGCATCAGGTTTATTGTCTTCAATGGCAATAATGCCCTTTTTTGCTCCTGAGGCCAACATAAAGTATTTGAGGCCTTGAATAATTTCAGAAGGATATTCAAGCAATACGCGATGATCGGAAGTTACATAAGGTTCGCATTCTATGCCATTTAATATAATAGTGTCAATAGCTGGGCAATCTTTAGGTGGAGCATATTTAACATGAGTGGGAAAAGTAGCTCCCCCCATGCCTACGATGCCTTTTTCTTGGAGCTGTTTCCGAATTAAGTCGGGAGTGATTTCACTTTCGTTGCGTGGTACGATTTCTTCCGATAGTGTGTCAAGACCATCATTCTTGATAACGATACAATTAGAAGTCATGCCATTTGGTAAATAGCGTTTTTGAAAACCAGTGACCAAACCGCTGACGCTGGCATGAATGTTACTGCTTACAAAACCACCGGCAGTAGCGATTACCTGTCCCATTTTAACTTTGTCACCAAGCTTTACTATGGGTTGCGCCGGAGCACCAATGTGCATAGAAAGTGGAAGATAAACAAAATCGGGAGCTGCACATTTAGTTATTTTCAGTCCATCTGTTAAAGACTTGTTTGGAGGAATGTGAATACCGTCAAGAAAAGTTGCTTTTTGGGAAGACATTAAATTCACCTCTATTTTGTTGGAAATTGTGTCAACTTTTAGTACAATTTATTATATA
>JAAYAE010000378.1 GCA_012719555.1 Acholeplasmataceae bacterium
ATATTCTTCTATTAGCCGCGCTATAAATAAAGGTAAATAACTACTAGTAAGGCTAAAATATATGCTTACTTATTTACCCGCGAAGACCGGTTTGCGTTTTTCTAAATAAGCCTTCATGCCTTCCTTTTGGTCATCTGTTCCAAAGCATATACCAAAGTTATCTGCTTCATAGGCTAAACCTGCTTGTAAATTCATATCAAAACCACGATTAATGGCATCTTTAGCTAATTGGACAGCCACTGGTGCTTTAGACATAATTTTGTTGGCCATAACTTTCGCTGCATCCATTAACTCGGTAGGTTCCACCATAGCATTGACTAGGCCAATCCTGTAGGCATCCTCTGCCTTAATCATATTTGTGGTACAGATTATTTCCTTTGCCCTTCCTTTACCTACAAGTTGCGCTAAACGCTGCGTACCACCAAAACCGGGAATAATGCCCAAAGAAACTTCCGGTTGACCAAATACTGCTTTAGTAGAGGCAATACGAATATCGCAAGCCATGGCTAGTTCGCAGCCACCACCTAAAGCGTAGCCATTAACAGCGGCTATTACAATCTGAGGTAAATTCTCTATGGTATTAAACACAGTCTGTCCCAATATGGAAAATTTTCTGCTTTCCATAGGGTTAAGCTTTTGCATTTCTACAATATCTGCCCCAGCTACAAAAGCACTTTCGCCGCCACCGGTAATTATAACTATTTTAGTAGCTTCATCTTTGGCTAATATAGCAAACAATTGTTTCATTTCTTCTAAAGTAGAACTATTTAAAGCATTCATGGACTTTGGCCTATTAATTGTGACAACAGTAATTCCCTGTTCCATTTGCACAAGCAAATTTTTATATTCAGTCATGATTCCCACTCCTAAATCGACGCATAGAAAACATCTCTTTATTTTATTGTTTGTTGTAATCGTAAAACCCTTTGCCAGTTTTACGTCCTAGATAACCTGCTTCCACCATTTTACGCAGCAATTGAGCCGGTCGGTACTTAGGATCTCCGTAGCCTGCGTACAATACTTCCATAATGGCCAGAACTGTATCGTTGCCAATAAGATCAGATAAAGCCAATGGTCCCATAGGATGCGCAAATCCAAGTTTTGCTACATTATCAATATCTTCCGCACTGGCAACGCCTTCCATGAGAGTAAAAATAGCCTCATTAATCATAGGAATCATAATCCTATTGCCTACAAAACCCGGCGCATCATTAACACTGACAGGGCTCTTCCCTACTTTTTCCGCCAAAGCTTTAATAGCAGAAAAAGTAGCCTCAGAAGTGCCTAAACCTTTTGTTACTTCAACCAGCTTCATAACTGGTGCAGGATTAAAGAAATGCATGCCGACAAATTTATCCGGACGTTTAGTCGTGGCAGCCAGCATGGTAATTGAAACTGAAGATGTATTGCTTGCCAAAATAGTTTTTTCAGGGCAAAGCTCATCCAGAGTTTTAAAAATTTCTTTCTTTATAGCAATGTTTTCCGTTGCTGCTTCAATAACAAGGTCAACATCACAATTAGTCTTATCTAAATCTACAACACAGCTAATGCGCCCCAAAATGGTCTTTTTCTCGTCCTCAGTAAGCTTACCCTTGGCAACGCTGCGGCTTAAATTTTTATCAATAGTAGTAACGCCCTTGTTCAAAAAGCACTGCTTAATATCACGTAAAACTACTGTAATGCCGCTTTGAGCCATAACCTGGGCCACGCCTGCACCCATTTGCCCGGCACCAATAATCATTACCTTAGAAAATTCCATTTCTCTACCTCCTAACATGCTTTCCGTTTCTTAAACTCTTCTGTCATGATTGGTAATACCTCCAAAACATCGCCCACAATGCCATAATTTGCCACTTGGAATATAGGTGCATCTTTATCCCGATTAATGGCAATGATAATATCAGATGAAGACATGCCTACCAGATGCTGAACAGCTCCTGAAATGCCACAAGCAATATAAATTTTTGGTCCTACCGTCTTGCCTGTCTGTCCAACTTGGCACATATGAGGCTTCCAGCCAGCATCTACAGCAGCCCTAGATGCACCTACAGTAGCACCTAATACTTCAGCCAAATCTTCGACTAACTTAAAATTCTCAGGTTTGCCCAATCCACGACCACCGGAAACGATGATCTCTGCTTCCTCTAAGTTACAACAGGTTGTGCACACCTTTACTACATCCGTGAGTTTAGTACGAATATCTTCCGGCTTTACAGTACTCTTCACTCTGATTATTTTTCCGCATCTATCATAATCAAGCAGCGGTTTCTTAAACACAGAAGGACGTACAGTGCCCATTTGAGGTCTGTGCTCAGGGCAGAGAATTGTCGCCATAATATTTCCACCAAAAGCAGGTCTTGTCCAAGCCACCAGTCCTGTTTCATCATCAATGGCTAGGCCTGTGCAGTCTGCCGTTAACCCTGTAGCTATGCGGCTTGCAATCCTAGGCCCTAAATCACGGCCGTCATTGGTGGCTCCTACCAGCACTACAGATGGTTTATATTCTTGTATTAAATTGGCAACTACTGTTGTGTATCCATCGGTGTTGTAATGTGCCAGTTCATCAGCTTCCACCAAATAAACCTCATCAGCTCCTGCAGCAAATATATCTTTGGATAAACTTTCCACGTTTTTTCCTAGCAAAACACCTGCTAAATGCTGCCCCATTTTGTCGGCTAATTTACGTCCTTCGCCCAATAACTCAAGGCTAACATTTTTAATTTTCCCTTCAACTGTTTCAATATATACCCACACATTCTTATACTGGGTCTTGTCCATAGTTACTTCCTGCGCTACTTCCACGCGACTAATAGCACCAACAGGACAAACATCAACACACGCCCCACATTGAGTACAAGCTAAGCCAATTACTGCTTTGCTATTTTTCAAACTAATAGCACCAAAGGGACATGTGGTTTCACAAATCCCACACCCTATACATTTTTCTTCATCTATTATAACTGCCATTTTAGTTTCCCTCCGTATTAGACAATTTTAGCTTCAGCGAGTTTATCTAACAAAACGGTAACACTTTCCTTAGCCGTAGGCTCAGCAATAAGTATCCCTTGAACACGCCTCGGTGGGCTAAAAATCTTGCTAACCTTGGTGGGAGAACCGGTAAGACCTATTCTTTTTTCGTCTGCCTTAACGTCTGCAGCACTCCAAACCGCAATTTCGGCTCTATTGGCCTTCATTTTTCCTTTTATAGTAGGAAAACGTGGCTCAAAAGCAGCTGATTTAATAACTGACATAAGCACAGGCATTTTTACTTCAATGACTTCATATCCATCTTCACATTCCCTGTCAACTATAGCAGTGTCACCTTTAATATCCAAATTTGACACATAAGTTACTTGGGGGATACCTAAATGCTCCTCCGTTTCCGGCCCTACTTGTGCTGTATCGCCATCAATAGCCTGCTTACCGCAAAAAATCACGTCTACCTTGCCAATCTTTCTTATGCAAGCAGCTAAGGTATAGCTAGTAGCCAAAGTATCGGCTCCGCCAAAAGCACGATCACTTACTAATATTGCAGTATCCGCTCCCATAGATAAACATTCTTTCAGTGCAGCCTTAGCCTGAGGCGGCCCCATTGAAATTACTGTAACACGAGCACCATATTTATCTTTAAGTTGCAGTGCGGCTTCTAGAGCATTCTTGTCAAAAGGATTAACTATACTAGGTACGCCTTGTCTAATCAAGGTGTTAGTTACCGGATCTATTTTCACCTCAGTTGTATCCGGAACTTGTTTTATACACACTACGATTTCCATTCGTTTTGCCTCCCAAGTATTAAATCACACGAAAGTAATTATTTTTTATCTCAAAAGTGCCCCCGATATTACCATACGCTGCACTTCATTAGTTCCCTCGTATATTTGTGTAATCTTAGCATTACGCATAAGCCGCTCAACAGGGTAATCGGTAGTATAACCATAACCACCATAAACCTGTACTGCATCAGTTGTAACCTCCATTGCTACATCTGAGGCATAGGCTTTAGCCATAGCAGCTTCTTTTGAAAAAGGCTTACCTGCATTTTTCAAACAAGCTGCTCTGTATACTAGAAAACGTGCCGCATCAATCTTCATAGCCATATCTGCAATTTTAAAAGCAATTGCTTGGAAAGAGGAAATTGGTTTGCCGAACTGCACCCTCTCCTTGGAATATTTAATAGCATAATTCATAGCTGCGTCAGCAATGCCTAGGGCCTGGGCAGCAACACCAATACGCCCAGCATCTAATGTGGTCATAGCAATCTTGAACCCTTCTCCAACTTTGCCCAAAAGATTTTCCTTTGGTACCTTAACATCCTTAAATACTAATTCCGTTGTAATAGAAGTATGTCCACCCATTTTGCTTTCCCTTTTGCCAAAACTAAAACCAGGCATACCCTTTTCTAGAATAAAGGCTGAGATGCCTCTCAAACCTTTGGTTTTATCTGTCATAGCGAAAACCACATAGGTATCAGCCTCACTACCATTGGTAATAAAAATCTTATTTCCGTTTAAAATATAGTAGTCACCTTCCGGTTTCGCTACTGTTTGCTGCGCAGCCGCATCAGTACCTGCATTCGGCTCGGTAAGTCCAAAGGCTCCAACATGTGCACCTTCAGCAATAGGTCTTAGGTATTTTTGCTTTTGTTCCTCGGTACCATAAGCCATAATTGGACCGGCACACAAGGACACATTGACCGACAATGTGATACCCATACCATCGTCAACTTTAGAAAGCTCTTCTACTGCTAAAATATAGCTAAGATAATCTCCGCCTGCTCCACCATAAGCCTCCGGAAAGCAAATACCATTAAACCCGGCTTCACACATTTCATTAACTAGACCTCTGTCAAAAACATGCTGCTCTTCTCTTTCTTCTACAGTAGGTGCTAATTTCTGTTCAGCAAATTCCTTAGCCATTTGCTGAATAGTCTCTTGATCTTCTGTTAGTTCAAATTCCATCTGTAAATCCCCTCTCTCCTCAAATGAGTTCTACAATAGTAGTTGTTCCCTGTCCGCCACCGATACATAGTGTAGCAAGTCCCAGTTTTTTATTATGTGCCTTTAGAGCATAAAGCAAAGTTACAAGAATACGGGCGCCGCTTGCACCGATAGGATGTCCTAGTGCAATAGCGCCTCCATTAACGTTTACTTTAGTTTTGTCAAAATTAAGCTCCCTGCCCACTTCCACAAATTGAGCTGCAAAAGCCTCATTTGCCTCAATTAAATCAATATCTTGCATAGTTAATTTTGCTTTATCCAAGGCCTTGCGAGACGCAGAGATAGGCCCTAACCCCATATATTTAGGATCAACACCTGTAGAAGCATAGGATAAGATGCGTGCCATAGCTGTAAGCCCCAACTCCTTAGCCTTATCTGCTGACATAACAACTAAAGCTGCTCCACCATCATTAATACCCGAGGCATTACCAGCCGTCACAGTACCATCTTTTTTGAATGCTGGTTTTAATTTTGCTAAAGCCTCCATGGTAGTTCCTTCTCGTGGAAACTCATCCGTATCAAAAACTACCTCACCTTTTTTGTTCTTAATTATTACCGGCACAATTTCGGCCTTAAAAGCACCGTTTTTTATAGCTGCACAAGCTTTTGTCTGTGATTCATAAGCCGCTTGATCTTGTTCTTCACGAGTAACGCCATATTTTTCTGCAACATTTTCAGATGTGATACCCATATGATAATCATTAAAAGCATCCCACAAGCCGTCTTTAATCATCACATCTGTTAGGGTAGCATCACCCATACGAAGCCCCCACCTTGCTTTTGAGCTCGTAACAAAAGGAGCATTGGTCATACTCTCCATACCGCCTGCAACTACAATATCTGCATCTCCTGCACGAATAGCTTGAGCTGCCAATTCAACACTTTTCAAACCTGAACCGCAAACCTTATTAACTGTAAAAGATGGAACTTCTTCAGGAACATCGGCCAAAATACTTGCCTGCCTGGCCGGATTTTGGCCTAAGCCTGCTTGCAAAACATTGCCAAAAATAACCTCCTCTACTTGCGCGGGACTAATTTTGGCTCTGCTAATAGCCTCTTTAATAACGGCAGCTCCTATTTGCTGCGCCGATAACCCGGCAAGTCCTCCGTTAAACTTACCTACTGCTGTCCTGACTGCACTAACAATTACTACTTCACGCATAAGTTTATCCCCCTGTTCTCTATAAACGCATATAAATATTAAAATTCGCATGTTCATATTGCTATTGATTACAAT
>JAAYAE010000379.1 GCA_012719555.1 Acholeplasmataceae bacterium
AAGCAAGAAGCAAGATTAATATTAGTAAAGTAGAGAAAATTTTTTTCATTTTTTATCATCCTTTAAGCACCAGCGCGCATTCCAAGTGCAATTAATGCCAAACCGCCACAAATACTAAGGGCTATATTTATGAAGCCCATAACTGTATTATTTAACAGTAGCTCAAATGTTTCCAAGCTAAAGGTTGAAAAGGTAGTAAGACCGCCTAATAGTCCGGTAATAACAAATAATTTAACAGGCAAAGGCATTTCTGGATGCCGTAAGCAAAAAGCGGCTGTTATGCCTAAGATAAAGCAACCAAGCATATTAACAAATAATGTTCCATAGGGAAAATTTACGCCTAATTTAGAGTGGATGCCAACGGAAATGTAGTAGCGCAAAGCAGAACCAACAGCACCGCCGCTTGCTACTGCCAAAGTTTCTATTATCATTGTTTTTTCACCTGGGCTTTAATTGCGGCAAAAGTTTCCGGACTTATAATATGTTCAATGCGACAGGCATCTTTTTCCGCTGTTTCAGCACTTACGCCTAAACTTTCTAGGTGCTGGTTTAAAGTTAAATGTCTTTCTAAGACTCCGTTGGCCCTAGCAAGACCTGTTTCAGTAAGCCTAATGGTGCCATTGGGTTCCATTAAAATAAGATTTTCTTTCTTAAGAATGCTCATGGCACGACTAACACTTGCTTTTGTAAACTCAAAAGCATTTGCTATGTCTATGGAACGAACATTACCGTTTTTCTTTTGCAGAACAAGAATCATTTCTAAATAATTCTCGCCGGATTCTTGTAAAATCATAATTTTCTTAACCTCCAATAAAACCAATGAATTCTAATTTATCAGACTTAATTACATTCTACAATGAAATACAATTACTCACAAGTTCTTTTCTTAAACTATTGACAATAACAGGCATAAAATGGTAGAATTTTCCTGCAAGGTTAGCGACTGCTAACAATTTTGTACAAAGCAGTGGTGGGAGGTCATGAAGTGAGAACTTTAAGAGAGATTGCGGTAGGGCAGACTGTCACTGTGGTTAAAATAGAAGTAACTGGAGCTATGAAGCGCAGAATTATGGATATGGGAATTACCAAAGGGACGGATATTTTTGTACGTAAAATAGCACCTTTGGGAGATCCTATTGAACTTAAAGTTAGAGATTACGAATTATTTCTTCGCAAAGAAGATGCCGAAAAAATTCTTGTTGAGTAATACTCGTACAAGAATTTTATTTTTTTCCTGGTAAAAATATAAAAACTTATTGCAAATTAAGAACAGGAGGAGCCATGATTACAGTACTCGCTTTAGTAGGCAACCCTAATTGCGGAAAGACCACCATGTTCAATAATTTAACAGGCAGCGATCAATATGTGGGGAATTGGCCCGGAGTTACTGTCGCTAAAAAGGGTGGCATGCTTTTAAATCATCCTGATTGCGAAGTGGTTGATCTTCCGGGAATATATTCTTTGTCACCATATACCTTGGAAGAAGTAGTAACAAGGGATTTTCTGGTTTATGAGCATCCGAGTGTTATAATAAACATCGTTGATGCGTCAAATTTGGAGCGCAATCTTTACTTAACTACACAATTATTGGAATTAGAAATTCCTGTAGTGTTGGCACTTAATATGATGGATGTAGTAGAGGCTAATGGTGATGAGATTGATATAGAACGTTTGTCTAGAGAGCTCAAATGTATGGTTGTGCCTATAGCCGCTATTAATGGCTATGGGTTAGGGGAATTAATCAATGTGGCTTTAGCGGTAGCTAAAGAAAAATCTACAAATCAGGGATTACCTATTTTTAGTGATACCGAAGAAATTTCTGTGCGGGGAATTGAACGTTTATTGCCGGATAGGGAATCAACACAGTTGAAGCGCTGGCTGGCTATTAAAATTTTTGAACGGGATAATAAGGTTATTGAACAGATAAAAATAAGCAACAATTTATTGGAGCGTATGAATGCATTGCGTCGGCGGTGCGAGGTTGCAGAAGACGATGATGCAGAGAGTATTGTCATAAATGCCAGGTATCGTTATATTACTAATACTCTGCGCAGTTGTATAAAGAAAAAGTTAAAAACAGGGGAACTTAGTGCTTCAGATAAGATAGATAGCATAGTAACAAATAGACTGTTAGCTTTTCCTATTTTCTTTTTTATTATGTGGGCTGTTTATTATATTGCCATTCAGACTTTGGGCAGTATGTCAGTTAACGGTATGGAAAAAATATTTGGAACCTTTAGTGACTATTTAACTCAATTAATGGAGCTTGGCGGAGTATCACTAACGATTCAAAGCCTTGTAGTAAATGGTGTTGTTGGTGGGGTAGGTGCTGTACTGGGGTTCGTGCCTCAGATTACTATTTTATTTGTTTTTCTTTCTTTCTTGGAAGATTGTGGATATATGTCCAGAGCGGCATTTATTATGGACAGAGCTTTTCGGCAGTTTGGTTTGTCAGGAAAATCTTTTATACCAATGTTAGTAGGTACAGGCTGTTCTGTTCCTGGTATTATGGCGACGATGACCATAGAAAACGAAAAAGATCGGAGGCTGACCATCATGTTGACTCCGTTCATTCCTTGCAGTGCTAAGATGCCGGTATTTGTGCTGTTTGCTGCCTCTTTATTTCCCGACAAAAGTTGGGTAGGGCCCTCTATGTACTTTTGGGGCATTATAATGGTAGTGGTATCAGGCATAATCTTAAAGCGAACAGCACCTTTTGCCGGAGAAACAGCTCCCTTTGTTATGGAAATGCCTGCATATCATATGCCTGGTTTGAAAACAGTCTTAAAACACACTTGGGAACAGGTTAAATCTTTTATTTTGAAGGCCGGTACCATTGTTTTTGCAGCTTCCGTGTTGGTGTGGTTCTTGCAAAGCTTCAATACTTCTTTGGATTTGGTATCTCCTACAGAAAGCATGCTGGCAAATATAGGGCAGTTTTTAGCACCGGTTTTTGTTCCTCAAGGTTTTGGCAACTGGCAGGCGGCCTTTGCTGCCTTAACAGGTTTTTTGGCCAAGGAAGCTATTGTTTCCACTTTTGCCATTTTAGCCGGTAGTGGTGGTGACGCAGGTAGTAAAGCCGATCTTGTTCTCAAGCTTCAAAGTATGTTTACCCCTGCCAGTGCCTATGCGTTTATGATTTTCACTCTTTTAGCTGCACCTTGTTGTGCGGCCGTAGGTGCAATTAGAAGTGAGATGGGTAGTTGGAAATGGACCTTCTTTGCGGTAGGTTATCAAACGGGAGTAGCATATATTCTGGCTGCGATTATTTATCAAGTTGGCTCAATAATACAATAAAAACAACAAAACCCAGGCGGACTAAGATAGTCTCGGACTGGGTTTTGTTGTTTTTATATGTAAAACTTTAATTTTCTAAGGCGCTTTTTAAGGCCAAAACACCAGCTTCAATATCACAAGCTGCAATGCCGGCAAAAGATAGAAGAATTTCGGGGAAATTATGGGACTTTGTAAGAACCGGGATAATTTTGACTCCTTTTTCCAGTGCTTTTGATGCAATTTTGTTGGCGGTATAGTGGTAGTGCAATGATATGCGTAAGTGCAATCCTGAGGCATAATCTAAGATAGTTATTTTTTTACCAAAATTTTTTAATAAAGCAGTACGCAATAAGTCATTTTTTTTGCTATATAGTTTACGAAGTTTTTTTACATGTCTTTGCAAATGTCCTTGGGCAATGAACTCTGCTAAGGCTAATTGTTCAATAGTAGAGGATGTTTGATTGTAAAGTTTAGCTGATGAATAGTAAGCTGGTAGTAGATTAAGGGGGAGAACCATGTAGCTAATACGCAAAGATGGAATAAGCGATCGTGAAAAGGACCCTAGATAAATAATGCGTTCACCATTGGCCATACCCTGCAAAGAGGCTACCGGTCTTGAGAAATAACGAAACTCACCATTATAATCGTCTTCCAATATGTAGCCGTCGTTTAGTGCTGACCAGCCCAAAAGATTGCGGCGTTCATCAGCAGATAAGGCTTGTCCTTTATAGGGGTTAGAGGGGCTGACCAGGAGCAGTCTTGGTAAATCAGCATTAATGTTAGCAACATCAAAGGTCTTTACTGACCAGCCATGGTCAGTAAAGGCTTGTTCAGCCTGTGGAAATCCAGGGGCTTCCAAAGCAACAGATTTTTCTTTCAGGGGCAAGAGGTTTAGCAGTATGGCTAAAAGACTTTGAATACCTGCGCCTACTACTATTTGCTCAGGAGTACAAATTACACCGCGTGCTGTATAGCTATATTGCGCTAGAGTTTTTCGCAAGATAAATTCACCCTGCGCTTCGCCGTAGCCGGTAATGCTTGCTGGATCGTGCAGTGTTTTGTTAAGACAACGACGCCATAAGGCAGAATCAAAGGTAGAACTATCAATGTAGTTGTTGGAAAAATTGTAGCGAATGGAATTGTTGGGACTTTTTTTTATTAAGTAGGGTTCGGATTTTTCTGTTTTGCTAGCAATAAGCAATGTGCATACTTGATAGCCACTCTGTGGTCGGCTTATGAGGTATCCTTCCGATACTAGGATGTTGTAAGCAGTTTCAATAGTTGTGCGGCTGAGGTTGAGGTCAGCAGACAATTTGCGTATGGAAGGGAGTTTATCCTGTGCTTGTAAATGACCCTGTTTAATTTCTTGCTTGAAATAATTAGCTAATTGCTGATATACAGGGATTACCTTATTTTTTTTTGTATAATTTATAGCTGAAGTAAGCATTGTGTCACTTTTTACCTTTCACAATAAACTGGTTTTATATGTACAGTTACATTATAACACCACAATTAATTTAGCGCATAAAAAACCCTGAGAATTGATTCTCAGGGTTTAAGTTTCTATGGAAATATTATTGTATATTTTAAGTTTGTTTTACGGAGGCAGCGATAATAGCATGCTGTACATAAAGACTTTGTATAGCTGGATTTCGCCCAATTCCGACAATATGCCCACTAGTTTTTAAGCCGATTTTTTCAATCTTAGTCTTCCAAGAATCTTCATCATTACTATACATGTCATTATGTGCATGGTCTCCTGCTACTATCATCAGGGGGTACATATGCACTGTTTTGTAGTTTCGCATTGCTAAAACTTTTAAAACAGTATCAATGTTGGGTGAATCATCTTCTTCTACTGTACCAACTATAACAGGAAGTCCCATGGCATCAAAGCTTTTTTGCAAACTGTTATAAGTGTTGCCAAAAGATTTATTGTTGTCGCGAGGGGAGCCGTGTCCCATGAGTATAATTCCTTCACCAGCTTGTAATAATGGAAACTGGGTAGCAAGAGCAGCAGCGACAATAGAAAAATCTTCCTTATTGGCAATTAAAGGAGTTCCAACTACTAATCGATTAAATTCATTTTTAAATTTAGTAATAGTCTCCAAAACTTTTTTCTCGTATTCTTCACCATGTAATATGTGGGTTGGTTGGACAAGAATATCAGTATAGCCTAATTCTTTTAGATCAGCCAAAGTAGTTGCTAAATCCTTTATATGGAGCCCTTTTTCTGCATTTCGTTTCATCACGATGCGAGAAGTATTGGAACTAAAGAAATCACGGTTTGCAAAAGCAATTTTAATAGCGTTTTCAATACCGCCGATATCTTTGATACGTGCTTCGTCAAAAGTAGTGCCAAAACTTACAACGATAACTGCTTTTGTGTTTTTAGCAACAGTGCTGCTTCTTAGGCAAGATTTCTTCATGGGCAGAGCCGCCTTTCGATTTTTAACATATTACATGTGGGTAATATATAATAACTTAGAACGTAATAGTTATATCAGACCAGATTCGTTGATCTTTACGATTTTCTCCACCTTTTTCTTTGGTATCAAAATACTGCACAGTTGCTACTGTATTTTTCATGATAGTGTAACCGACACCTACCCCGTAGCCTTTAAATCCGGTTAAGGCATCATCAAAGACAGCGGCATCAGTGGTATGCACAAAGAAGGTTGTGCGTGGTTGATTGTAGTAATTAGCAAACACGGTTATAGAGCCGGGCTTTTCAGGATCGGCTTCACCCCAAGATAGGCCTAAGGCGTAA
>JAAYAE010000380.1 GCA_012719555.1 Acholeplasmataceae bacterium
ATATAATATCTGTTGAATAGCCTCGGAAAACCCTAGCAATAATCCTGCTGGGCTATGTTAAAAAGTACCCTGCCGGATAGTAAGAAGCATCAATACTAATACGAACAGAGAGGAGTTTTATTTTGACTATGAACATGAAAAAAATCACCCTGTTAACCGCAATTTGTACCCTATTTTTCTCTTTTAGCGCCTACGCAAATACCGCAACAACTAACTCCAAATCACATGAACCACTTTGGAGGGCTAGTACTACAGCCAATAAGATTGTCGTAATTAGCGACATTCATATTGGTATTGACGACAAATACGCTGAGACCGTTAAAAATCGTCCTTTGCTTGTAGAGTTCTTACAAAGATTACAAAAAACACGTGACGTAAGAGAACTTGTTATTGATGGAGATTTTCTGGATGAGTGGATGGTACCGGCAAGTTATCCTGCCCATACAGACTCAGCAGCTTTTTACGATAAGGTAGTTGCCAATAATCCGACTGTTATTAATGAACTTAAAAATGTAATGGCTTCCGGCATAAAACTTGTGTATGTCCCCGGTAATCATGATCTGCTCTTAGAAAAGAAAACACTAGACAAAGCCCTGCCAGGCATTATCCAAGCTCGTGATGTTGCAGGCTTAGGTGCTTATTACACTGGTGATCGCAAAGAAATCGTTATTGAGCATGGCCATCGTTATGACGTTTTTTCCTCACCCGATAATTTTTCGAATAAAGAACTAACAGGCAGTGATAAGGCAATGTTGCCTGCCGGTTATTTCTATGCACGTGTGGGTGAAACCTGGGTTGCCGAGGGTATGCCTGCAATTAAGAAAAATTACCCCGTTATTACTACTGTCCCTGACAAAAACAACATGGATCAGTTAGGTGCTTATGCCTACTACAAAGTCCTCAGCTCAGAATTTGCCCGCATGACGCCAAAAGAAGGTTTTACTGATAAAATGATTGATGTAAGAATCGGTGGCGTCAATGGTCGCTATTCTATTCAGGATATGTATCCTGTTGTGCAGGCTGACGGTACTATTTCTGCTCCTGTACTGTTCAAAAATCTTCAACGTAATTGGCCAGAACGTCAGAAAGCCAACCTAGTTAAAGTAAATAGCAGCTTCTACGATGCGGCATCAGGTGCTATTGGCAGTGAATACTTCGCTGAGCAAGCAAAAAACCAATATTTACAGAATCCTAATGAGAAAGTAAACGTAGTGGTCTTTGGGCATACACATATTCCTTATTACCATAAATTCGCTGATAATAAAATATATGTCAACGACGGCACATGGATAGACATTAACGGCTCTTACCGCCCGGCAACCCGCACCTTTGTCATTGTAACCACCGGCAAAAAAAATAGAGCCGGGGTATATCAATATATGCCAGATGGCAAAGTAAATGACATTACCGCTACGGTAACACATTAATTAACTTTTAAGTTACGGTTTATATTTTTTGTTTTTGAAATAGCGTGGACCACTTTGGTTTGATCTATTTATCTAATCAAAGTGGTCCTTTTAATATTATAATTTTCCTACATTTTGCTCTTGTAATAATTTATTTTTTCATCAAGCTTTGTAAAATTTTCCTGCAAATCAGTAATTCTAGCTTGTAGAATTGCTCTATGTTTTACTAAAATTTCCATTCGCTGAGGCATTGTCAAATCACCCTGTGACCGCAATTTTGCATATTTTTGTATCTCTTTAATCGGCATCCCTGTAGCTTTTAAACGTTTGATGAATTGAATCCAACTAATATCAGCCTCAGAATAATACCTCTGACCGTTGGCTTTCCGCCCGGGAACAATCAATTCTTCGTTTTCGTAATATCTCAAAGTATAAACACTTAGATTTGTTATTGCAGCAAAATTACCAATGGAATAATTCATGAAATTTTCCTCCTAAAAAGTGTTGACTTCTAGTTAACTCTAGGTTGTATAGTGTCACTATAACATATTATTAGGAGGTTTTACAAATGAAAAATGAACGCTTTGAAATGGGAACAGAAATGCTTAATAAGGTGGACGGTCATGCCGGTGAAAATGTCATAGCTAGTTTGGAGAATATAGCACCTGACTTAGGTAAATTTATCATCGAATTCGCTTTCGGCGATATTATAGCCGCCCCTCACTTACCCTACAAGAAAGAGAAATGATTACTATCGTAAGTTTGCTGACTGCAGGCGGTTGTGAAACACAACTGGAAGTACATATAAACGGTTCTTTAAATGTAGGAATACCGCCAGAAAAAATCATTGAAACATTCCTTCAATGTGTTCCTTATACAGGATTTCCTAAAGTCCTTAATGCCGTTAATGTAGCAAAGAAGATTTTTTCCACAAGAAATATTATACTAAAATAGCTGATTGTATTATGGGTTATTTATTACTCACTACACATAACTTAAACGCACGAAATAAAAAAGCTACGGTTCCATCGCCATAAAGGCATAAGAATCATAGCTTTTTTGTTGAAGTTAATTAATAAAACGATAATATTGCTATTCAGTTTTAAATATATATTG